>JBGAJE010000085.1:0-7262 GCA_044225085.1 Rickettsiales bacterium
TATTGAATCACCAGCCAACCCGACATTACAGCTGACCGACATCGCCGCCGTGTGTGCTTTAGCCAAAAACCTAGAAACTTGTCATTCCCGCGAAGGCGGGAATCCAGCGCACGCTAGTGCAAGCAAAAGTATGGATCCCTGCCTCCGCAGGGATGACAAAGGACCCCTCGTCATCGTCGATAACGTCTTCGCCACACCCATCTACCAGCGCCCGCTGGAGCTCGGCGCGGATATGGTCGTTTACTCTACCACCAAATATTTCGACGGCCAAGGTCGCACGCTCGGCGGCGCGATTCTTGGCGGCAAGCAATTGCTCGAAGAAAAAATCGCCCCCTTCAACCGCCACACCGGCCCCGCACTCAGCCCGTTTAATGCATGGGTAACGCTGAAGGGTCTCGAGACATTGCCGATGCGGATGGAGCGCCATGTCCGTAACGCGCAAGTGCTGGCGGAGCTGATCGAAAACCACCGCGCCTCTGAAACAACCTACTACCCTGGCCTACCAAGCTTTCCGCAATATGATCTCGCCCAAAAACAAATGGGCGGCGCTGGCGGGCTCATCGCATTCAGCCTCAAAGGCGGTAAAGTCGCGGCATTTAAATTCCTGAATGCGCTCCAAATCGTCGCCATCTCCAATAACCTTGGCGATGCCAAAAGCCTCGCCACTCATCCGGCCACCACCACCCACAGCAACATCAGCGCCGAAGCCCGCGCCGCAATTGGGATTACCGATGGCACATTGCGGCTTTCCGTGGGGCTGGAATCAATTGATGATCTTATTCAAGATGTCAGCAATGCATTGGATGCAGCCGCATGAAACATTTTCTCACCGCATGTTTTCTCTTCATCGCAACACCAGCATTGGCCGCTCCCACCATCCACGCCATCGCCAAAACTGCGCACCGTGACGTCCCACTCACGCTCGAATACGTCACCACCCCTGCCGCCCGCGAGCAAGGTTTAATGCATCGCTCCACCCTGAAACCCAGCGATGGCATGCTCTTCGTTTTCCCCGAAACCAGCACGAAATATTTCTGGATGAAAAACACCCTTATCCCGCTCGACATATTATTTCTCGATGACACCCAACACGTCATTTCCATTGCCTACGGAGTGCCCTTTTCGGAAAAACCGCTCGGCCCCCACATCCCCAGCCACGACGTAATCGAGCTAGATAGCGGCCGCGCTGTAAAAGAAGGCATCACCATCGGCACCCATATCACATACACACTTCCCACAGGCACCCATGCACAGTAACTGGCATCGCTTATCCATAGTCGCCTGCGTGGCGCTTCTTTTTGCCATCAGTGCCCACGCGCAAGTCACCCCCGTAATTTTTGAACGCGCCAGTATCCGTCTCGAATCGCCACCCCCGCGCGAAAAAGACACCAAACCCAAACCTACCCACACACCGTATAATTACAGCATCGAAGTCCGCCCCGAAGACGCGATGCGCCTCGAATACATCCACACCCTCAACACCCTGACAGATGACTCCGGCGTGATGATCGAATTCACCGCCCCCAGCATGGTCGCCCTACCGATTATGAAAGTTTACACACCCGTGGATGCGCTTTTTGTCGCCGACACCGGCGTCATCGTACAAATTCTTCCCAACGTCACACTTGGTGAACTGACCCAGGAAGTGCTCGCGCATGAACCTGTCAAAGCCTTCCGCACCGCCGGTGATGGAGTAACATCGTCATTCCCCGAATCGCGAAGCGATTATAGGGGAATCCATTAAGCACCGATGATAGATAGATTCCCCTATAATTTGCTGCACAAATTCGGGGAATGACGAATTAGGGTACTGCCTCAATCACCACAAATGCCTGAGCATGCGGGTATTCGTCCACCAAACTCACATGAATCACCGCCTGGTGGCCCGGGGGCGTCAGGTAATCAAGCGCCGCCTTAGCGCCGCCTTTGAGTTCAATCGTTGGCTTTCCCGTCGGCAAATTCACCACTTCAATATCCCGCCAATAAATGCCGCCGCCAGCACCAACACCCGTGCCAAGCGCTTTGCCCAATGCTTCTTTGGCTGCAAACCGCTTGGCGTAGGTTGAAGCCAACCCATTGCGTTTGCCGCCACCCGCACGCCGATGCGCTTTCGCTTGCTCGCCCGCAGTGAACACCCGCTTCTCAAACGCCGCGCCAAAGCGCGCCAACGCCCGCTCAATCCGTGTAATGTCGCATATGTCGCTGCCGATACCGAGAATCATCCGCGCGCACCATCCATTCGCAACCGCATCTGCGCGATCGCTTCCTTGAGGCCGAGGAACACCGCCTCCCCAATCAAAAAATGGCCGATATTAAGCTCATGCAATTCTGCAATCGCCGCAATGGGGGCGACATTGGCAAACGTCAGCCCATGCCCTGCATGCATCTCGAGTCTCAACGCCGCGCCTGCACGTGCCGCATCCGTGAGCCGCTGCAATTCCGTCTCTTGCGCTGTGCCATGCAGCTCCGCATACCGGCCAGTATGCAGCTCCACAATATCCGCCCCCACGCGCTGCGCTGCCTCGAGCTGCTGCATCTGCGGATCAACAAACAGCGACACACGAATCCCCGCCGCCTTTAACTCCGCCGCATAAAACCGCAAATATTCTTCCTGCTCGGCCACATCGAGGCCACCTTCGGTCGTCCGCTCCGCGCGATTTTCCGGTACCAAGCAACAAGCGTTCGGTTTAATGGCGAGCGCAATCGTGAGCATCTCTTTCGTCGCGGCCATTTCAAAATTCAATGGCAACGCGACCTCATCTTTCAACCGCCGCATATCCGCATCCCGAATATGCCGCCGATCCTCTCGCAGATGCGCCGTAATACCATCTGCACCCGCTTCCCGCGCCAGCAACGCGGCGACAACAGGATCCGGATGCACACCCCCGCGCGCATTCCGAATCGTCGCCACGTGATCGATATTCACGCCCAACCGCAAATGATGCAACTTGCCCATACCCAAAACCTACATTGTAAAGGATGGCTGCGCCACCCGAAGCTCGCCAAACGAGCGTAGGGTGGTCGGAATGACAGGATTTGAACCTGCGACCCCTAGTCCCCCAGACTAGTGCGCTACCGGGCTGCGCTACATTCCGACACAGGTAATCAGCGCCAGTGTGTTAACGGCTGACGTGCAGTTTCGCAAGGAAATTCGGGGGTATTTATTGCGCCGAAGCCGTCGCCGGTGGCAAATGCAGCAGCAGGTTATCCCGCAGCGACACCAATTCCGCCCGCAACGCCCGTAAGGAGTCGAAATCCGGCGAGATCACATTGCCCTCTGCCGGCACGGCCGCGAGCGCTTCCGTCTCATTCAACGCATCCGCAATTTCTGCCAGCATCTCGGGAATCGAGTTCGTCCCCGTTTTTACCGGCGCCGATACGACCGGCGTATTATCATTCACGCTAGCCGGCGGGATTTTAGCAATCCACTCCGTCGCCGAAACATCCTGCGTGCTGCGCGCATGGATAAAATCATCCACTGCCTTCTTCGCACCCTTAATCGTGTAACCTTGATTATAGAGCAAATGTTTGATCTGCTGCAGCACATCAATATCCTGCGGACGATAGAACCGACGACCGCCATTACGTTTCAGCGGCTTGATTTGCGAAAATTTCGTTTCCCAGAAACGCAGCACATGTTGCGGCACGTCGAGCATATCCGCAGCCTCACTGATCGTGCGCAGCGCATTCGGCGCTTTTTCTTTTTTCTGATCGTTTGCTTCTTCTTCGTACGCGAAAAGTGAGAAATCCGTGCTTGCCATAATTTTCCTGTTTTTTTGTTAGAGTGATTTTTTCTTTAGGGAAAATTTTTCTAGTGACGTTCGTAGTGTTTGCCAACAGCAAAACACAATTCGCACATAAATTTTTTTTGAAGCTGTGAATTAAGAAAAAATTTCCGTCATGATTCAAACGCTGTGACGAAATTTTTTTTCGGACGCTTGCGTGACTATTGTTTGTTCACCGCTTGCTTGAGAATATTCGACGCGTTGAACGAAAGCACCGTGCGCGGCGTAATCGGCACTTCAACACCCGTCTTCGGGTTGCGGCCGATGCGTTGTTTTTTACGACGCAATTTAAACGTGCCGAACGAAGAGAGCTTCACCGAATGCCCTTCCATCAATGCCACTGCCAATTCTTCGAGCACCGAATCAACAAGCTGTGTCGATTCCGAAAGCGACAAACCAATTTCGCGATAAACCGCGTTAGAGAGGTCAGCACGGGTCAAAGTTTTCTGGCTCATAAAATGCTCCTAATCAGTATGATAACGCGAATGCATTACCAAGAAATTACACAACAACCCCAGGTGAGTCCAGCACCAAGTGCAGGCATGGCCACTAAATCGCCCTTTTTTATGCGTCCGTCACGCACGGCCACATCCAGCGCCAGCGGAATCGAGGCCGCGGAGGTATTGGCATGCACATCCACCGTCACCACGCATTTTTCAGCCGGCAGCTTCAATTGCCGGGCAATCATTTGCATCATTCGCGCATTGGCTTGGTGCGGCACCAACCAGTCGACATCCGCCAACGTGCGGCCTGATTTTTTAAGCGTCTCCACCGTCGCATTCGCCATTTTTTCTACCCCGTGGCGAAACACTTCTTGCCCCTGCATGAACAACTGCCCTGCCGTTTGGGTTGATGACGTGCCACCATTCGTGCCGAGCAAATCCCCATGCGCACCATTGGCGTAAAGCGTCATGGCATGAATTCCACGTGACGCATCGTCGCTCGCTTCCAAAATCACCGCGCCGGCGCCATCGCCAAACAAAATGCATGTGCCACGATCATTCCAATCGATAATTCGTGACATCGTCTCCGCACCGATGACAAGCACGCGCGTCGCCACTCCCGTGGCAATCCATCCTTGCGCGACTGAAAGTGCCGAGACAAATCCTGTGCATGCCGCCGCTACATCCAGCGCCGCGCCATGCGTGATACCAAGCGCCGCCTGCACTTTCGTCGCAACCGATGGCATGGTGCTATCCGGCGTCGATGTTCCCACCACAATTCCATCAATCGCATCCGCCGATAGCCCTGCCTGTTTCAACGCCGCCTGCGCCGCTCGCACCGCAAGATGCGACGTGGCTTCTCCCTCCGCCGCGATATGGCGCTTCGTGATGCCAGTCCGTTCCCGAATCCAGGTATCATTCGTTTCCACCATCCGCGCGAGATCATCGTTCGTGAGAATTTTTTCCGGGAGATAGCTCCCCGTGCTGATGATGACCGCCCGTTTCATTATGCCTGCGCCACTTCCGAAACCACAGTGGAGCGCGTAGTCACTCTGCTCAGCTCATCTATAATTTTTGCATTCACCTCATTCGCTACCAGCGAAATCGCAACCTTGATGGCATTCGCAAAACTCTTCGAATCCGAATTGCCGTGGCTCTTCTCCGAAATCCCATTCAGCCACAACAAACTCGCCCCATTATTTTTGCGCGGGTCATAATTCACAAGCGCCCGATGCAGCGCCGGACGCGCCAGCAAATAGCCAATTTTCGCGCTGATTGAATTATGAAACGCCGTCTTAAACGCGGCAAACAGCAAGCGTGACGCTCCCTCACCCACCTTAAGCGCGATATTGCCGGTAAACCCATCCGTCACCACAATATCCGTCGTGCCCTCGGTAATATCATGCCCCTCAACAAACCCATAATAATCGACCGGAATATCGCCCGATCGTAGGATGCGGTGCGCATTTTTCACCTCATCATGCCCCTTCATATCCTCAGCACCGACATTCAGCAGCCCCACTTTCGGCTTCGCAATCCCCAGCGCCGCCCGCGCATAGGCATCACCCATAATCGCAAACTGCACCAAATTATCCGCCGTACATTCAATATTCGCACCCATATCGAGCAGCACCACCCGCGATGCTTGCGACGGAATCGTCGCCGTAATCGCCGGACGGTGAATCCCCGGCAGCGTCTTCAACACAAATTTTGCCATCGCCATCAGCGCGCCCGTATTACCGGCCGATACCATCGCGCAAGCCTTACCGCTTGCCACCGCATCCAATGCCGCCCGCATGCTCGACTGCCGCCCCTGGCGCAATGCCACCGATGGCTTCTCATCCATCGTGATCACCGTCTCCGCATGCACCACTTCCGACACTGCCGCCAAATGCCGGTTGCGTGCAACCATCGGCGCAATCACCGGCTCACGACCGTAAAAAATAAATCGAGTTTCAGGAAACTCCTTCAGCACTCGGCGCGCGCCCTGGATCACCGCTTCCGGTGCTTTATCGCCACCCATAGCGTCAAGAGCGATCGGGAGAGGAAGAGCCATAGCCACCTGAAGGTTACGTCATAAGAACGCAAAACTGCGCTAACTGACTATCTGACTAGCAACACCAAGAATGCCACTGAATAGCGAATCCGCTGGAAGAACTAGCGCTTTACTTTCGCAGTCGTCACCTTGCGGCCACGATACATGCCATCCGGTGACACGTGGTGCGAGCGCTTCAGCTCACCGCTGGTTTTATCTTCAACCACCGCGTTGGTGGTGCTGAGGGCGAGGTGCGACTGGCGCATGCCACGGCGCGAAGGCGAAGTTTTACGTTTTGGCACAGCCATGACGAATATCCTTATTTTATCGTGAACTAGTCTAGGGCGCCGGGCTACCCCGCCGCCATCCGCGCGCACTATAGCGATGGTTTTCGACAGGTAAAGGGGGAAATTGGGCTAGCTAAACGCCCAACACACCTTGTGCTTGCCCAATTTGGTCCACATGCCGCTTGCTGCCGTGAAAATCGCCCGGATAAATCTTTGAAATATCATAGGTAAACTTATTCATAAGGTGCTTTGCCCGTTCAGCGCTTAGCGCGCCATCATTAAACGGAAAACAATGAAATTTCATCCCCTCAATGCCAAGCTCACGGCTAAGCTGCTTCGTAATTCGCTCAATCGCCTCTTTAGGGGACGTATGGAGAATATCATTCTCGATTTGATGCGGGTTGAGCTCACATGTCCATACGGCGCGAATACCATTCGTCCCTAATTTACGCACCGCCTGCGCCACCGAACTGGGCTCAGGATTCACATAAGAGCGATCTCCCGTCCCCGCCGCATCCATGCAAACGCGAAAACTACCGTCATCCAACTGAATCGCCGTGCAACGGATAAAATCGATGTGATGATCAATCCACGCCCCCACCACTTCATCAGTCCCCGACACGCCATGCGCCTGTAAGCGATCCGCCAGCGTTAAATGAATCTGACGTACGAGATATTGGCTCATTTTTTGTTCATCGACCGATTTATCCCA
>JBGAJE010000086.1:0-7261 GCA_044225085.1 Rickettsiales bacterium
CCCATACAGTGCCGATGACGTAATAAATAGGTAGGGAAGCTAGAAACCCCATAGATCAATAATACTTATGCAATTTCGCATCCATCGTTACATAATAAAGCGCACCGTTTGCGATGATCGGTACGCTTGCGATGTTGGAAGCAAGCTCGAAGCTGCTAATACGTTCACCATTTTGCGGCTTGAACGTGGAGAGCACCCCGTCATGATCAATCACCACCACCGCATTCCCGGCGAGAATGGGGCCATAAAGGGCAGGGGTGGTATCCTTATCAGGGTTTTTCTCATCATGCGTCGCGAGCGACGTCGCCCAGCGAATCGCACCGTTGCGCTTGAACACCGCCGCAATATCATGCGTATCGGAGAGTACAAACATCACATTGCCCGCCGACCATGGCGTGGTATGCGCCCCCACATGCTGCTGCCAAAGCGGGCGGCCATTAAGCAGCGCACTCGCCTGCATTTGCCCGCTGGCAGTGGTGACCACCACCACCCCATCCTGCACAATTGGGTCCGCATCGATGCCGCTAAACACGGCGGATGCCCGCGTCTTCACCGTGCTGCCCAACGTATCGCTCCATAGCACACTGCCCGTTTCCGCCCGAATAGCGAACACTTCGCCGGAGGAATAAGCCGCCACCACAATCCCCGCGCTGATCACCGGCGCCGTGGTCGAGAAATACCCTGCTGTTTCACGAATGCCGCGATGCTCCCACCGCGGTGTGCCGGTTGCCGCCTCGAAGGCGAGCGTCTGGTTATCAGCCGTGAGCACCACCACCATGCCATCGCCAATCGCCGGAGCCCCGCGTACCGGCGCGCCGACATTGATATGCCATTTTGCCTTGCCCGTGGTCGCGTCAATCGCCCGTAAATCGCCATAGCCCGTCGTGGCGTAGACCACGCCATCGTCATAGGCAAGCCCACCGCCGAGCACGTCATAAACATGTTTTTTAAGCCCGGTTTTATCCGTCCACCGCACTTTATTGATATCATCTTCCTCATGCGCCGAAACAATACCCGCCGCATCCATCGCGAACACCAAATGCTGTGCCACGATCGGTGGCGACACAGTGCCGTGCGAGAACGAGTTCCCCTCACCAATTTCAGCCGATTGATCGCGCTTAATGCCCGTCAGGCCAATATGGGGCGTCAGCATCGCATCATTATGGTTATGCCACTCTGCGAGATTCGTCTGATCGGGAATCTCTACCGGCACTTCCGCGACGCTGCTGTCGGCCTTCAAGCTCGGTTGATTGAGCACCACATCGATACGTTCGCCCGGTGCGCGCTTAATTTCCGTTGGGCCACCACCAAGCCAGCTTGGTGTCTCACACGCCGCCAAGGCGAGCAAACCTATGAGCGCGATGCCGGTGCGACGAATCACTTGCGCTCCTTCGGTGCATTAGCGGTCGCAAGCCAGCTTTGTGCATTGGCACGTACCGTTTCAGGGGTAGATGGATCTTCCACCAGCGACTTTAAAATCGTGACGGCTTGCGCGGTATCACCCTTCGCCCAAGCTTGCGCCGCCGCCCATTGGGCACGCTCGGCCGCTAAAGGCGATTTTTTCTTCTCATTCAAACAATCCGCCGCTTTAATATCGACACTCGCTAAGCGCAGACACGCAATATCACCCCACAAGCCCGAGGTAGCATAAGTTACCTGGCGCAACACATCCGTCGCCTCGTCCTTGCGACCGGCCGCAACCAACGCCCGCGCTTGCCAAATCCGCGCAAGGTTATGCAAATCCCCATCCGTATGCTGCGCGATGTCCGAGAACGACGTTGCTGCATCGCCATTTTTATTTTGTTCCAGCAAATGTTGCGCTTCGGTGAATTGCAGCAACAATGCGCCACCACGTCTGTCCTGGTAATGTTCCCAAATGCTTGAGCCGATGCTTGCCAGAATCACGGCGATCACGAACAGTAGCAAATGCATGCGATGCCGCATCCAAAGCTGCGCCAGCCGCTCCGCGCGTACATCGGCGCTGACTTCGCTCATTAACATATCGACCATGGGGGCCTCAACTAAAGTTGTTTCACCGCTTCTATAACGCGGTTTACAACACTTGGCCAGTCGCCAAATTGGGGTTGGCGGAACAGGCGGGCCGACGGATACCATGGGCTATCCTCGCGATCATGCATCCAGCGGTAATCCGGCGCGAAAGGCAGCAAAATCCATACCGGCTTACCCATTGCTCCGGCCAAATGCGCGACAGATGTATCCACCGTGACAACCACATCCATGGCGGCGATCAGCCCAACGGTATCCGAGAAATCAAGCAGCTCATGCCGGTGATTTTTCACGGTACCAAGTTGCGTAAACAGGGCCTGCTCTGTCTCCCGCATCTCTTTTTGAATCGAATGAAAATCAATCGGCAACTGCAAAAGTGGCGCGAGGGCGGCAAGCGGGATGCTGCGATTATGGTCATTTCCATGCTTCGCCGAACCGGACCAGATAAGCCCCACGCGCGGCCGTATTTTCTCGCCCAACCGTTCAGCCCAAGCTCGAACTTTCACCGGGTCGACGAAAATGTAAGGGAATTTCGACGGGATCGTTGTGAGCGTGGTTTTAAACGCCAGTGGCAAACTCATGATCGGGCAATGATAGTCAAACGCCGGCTGCTCCGACCCATGCGTAATCAAGGTAACGTGATCGCCGAGTCCTTGCATCAGCGGCACAAAAACATCGTAGGTTTCAAGCACCACCTTCGCGCCCATCGCGGCGAAGAGCGGTACATAGCGGCAGCATTGCAGAAAATCACCGAACCCCTGCTCCGGGTAAATGAAAATCGTCTTGCCCGCGAGCGATTCCTCACCCAACCAAAGCGGTTCCGGGAAGATGCGCAAGATGGGAATGAAATGCTTCGTTTTCCACCGCCATTCGTAAAGTTTCCACCCCTCCTCGAACTGGCCTTGGATGATGTGGCAGAGCGCTTTATTCCAATATGCATCGGCAAGATCGGGCTTGAGCGCGATCGCACGATCATAATCCGCCATCGCCTCATCAAATCGACGCAGCACGGCGAGTGATTCAGCCCGATCATTATAAATATCCGCAAAATCGGGATCGAGCTCGAGTACGCGGTCGTAATGCGTTACGGAAAGCGATTCCTCGCCGATGCAGTGATATGCATAACCTAAAATATTATGGGCAAATTTGCGGTCCGGCTCATAAACCAATACTCGCTTCGCCTCCTCAATACCCTCATGGTAACGCAGCAATTTCACTAAGGCATGCGCTCGCCCTTCACGTGCCGCCGCGAAATCCGACTGCAGCGCAATGGCGCGGTCGTAATAGGCAATTGCTCGCTCGAACCGTTCGAGTTTGCGCAGCACATCGCCACAATTACTTTGAATCTCCGCATTCTCAGGGCTGAGCGCCACGGCTTGCTCGCAGCTCGCAAGCGCCTCCTCAAACCGCTCTAAATCGCCAAGCGTTAATCCACGATTACTATAGCTCGCCGCGAAATCTGGCTTGAGGGCGATGGCCTCGTGATAACTCAGCAGCGCCTCCGGATAGCGCTTGAGTCTTTGCAGTGCTAGCCCCCGATTGTTATGCAGCTCCGCTGCATTCGCTCCAAGCGCCAAGGCCGCATCGCAGCTAGCAAGCGCCTCCTCGAACCGTTCCAATCGGTTGAACACCAACGCGCGATTGCTCAGCGCGTCCACCGCGTCAGGCTGAAAGGCGAGTGCCTTGTCGTAGCTCGCAAGTGCGTGTTCAAACCGGCGTAAGTCCTTCAGCACATTGCCACGATTATTGTGAAATGCTGCTTTGTTTGGTTGCAGGGCAATGGCCTTATCGAGGCTTTTTAGGGCATCGTCATACCGTTTGAGCTGAATCAGCGCGACCGCCCTATCCCCCCAAATATCCGCCGCTTTGGGTTCGAATTTTAGTACGCGGTCGTAGCTACGTACCGCATCTTCATATCGGCCCGCGCAAAGTAAACTATACGCCATGATATTATGCACATGCGGCGCCTTGGGTTGCAGCGCAATCAACCTCTCGCAGCTCGCAACAGCTTCGTCGAATCGCCGCAAATCCACCAGCAAAAGTGTACGTGCCTCATGCGCGACAGGAGAGCGGGGCTGCATGGCGATCGCGGCATCATAACTTGCCAACGCTCCATCCATATTCCCCGATTGCTGCAGTGCCTGCCCCTGCTGAATAAGCTGCGGTGCGGATGCCATTGCGGAGAATTACTCGGCGTCTTTTAGGGCGCCCGGTAGCGCTTTCGTAACGCGCTCAATCACACCCGCCCAATCCAAGCCCTTCGTTTGGCGGAAGAGACGTGCAGTAGGGTACCATGGCGTATCTTCTCGCTCGAGCATCCACCGATAATCCGGTACTTGGGCGAGCATCAGCCACACCGGTTTACCCAGTGCTCCCGCGATATGCGCGATGACGGTATCCACCGTAATCACAATATCCATCGCCTCCACAAGCGCCGCTGCATCCATGAAGTCCTGCAGCGCATCTGCATGAATCTTCACTTTATCCGCAAAAGCATGGCGATTTGCCGCATCATCCACGCGAATTTCTTTCTGCAGCGCGTGGAATTCAAATGGTAGCTTCAGCAATGGTTCAAGCCGCGAGAAGGGAATACTGCGCGTAAAATCGTTGCCATGCGTCGCGGAACCCGACCATGCAATACCAACGCGTGGTTTTGTTTTCTCGCCGAGTGTTTCTGCCCACGCTTTGCGTTTCGGTGCACTGACAAAAAGATATGGAATCACTGCAGGCACCGACTCAACCGTCGTTTTAAGTGCAAGCGGCAAACTCATGATTGGGCAATGCAGATCAAACGCCGGCAACACCATGCCCTTCGGCACATAGGTCGCCGTGGTGCTAACGGTCGAGATAAACGGTATCAGCGTCATGGGTGCTTCGACGATAACTTTCGCTCCCATTGATTCAAGCACTGGTACATAGCGACAACATTGCACGAAATCCCCAAATCCTTGCTCGGTATGTACAAGCAGCGTCTTACCAGCAATGGACGCTTCCCCAAGCCAGAGTGGTTTTGGAAAGGTGCGGTGATGCGACTGCATCCGTTCGGCCTTCCATCGCCACTCATAGAGTTTCCAACCCTGATCGAAATCACCCAGCAACAAATGCAGCATCGCCTTATTCCAATAGGCATCGCCAAGATCGGGCTGTAGCTCGATGGCGCGCTCATAGCTTGCCATCGCTTCATCCAGTCGATTAAAATCCTTCAACACGTTACCGCGATTGCTATGCACCGCTGCCGCCGTCGGGTCGAGTTCAGCGGCCACATCCAAGTTACCCAGCGCTTCCTCAAACCGGTGCAATTGCAGTAGCGCGACCGCCCGATCGCTATAAGTCTCAGCAAAGGCAGGATCGAGCAAAATCGCGCGGTTAAAACTTGTCACCGCATCTTCATAATGTCCGGTGTAAAATAGCGCCGAACCGAGCGTTCGGCATGCTTTGACCGACTGCGGCGCCAAGGCAATGGCCTTACCGCATTCAGTAATGGCTTCACCATAACGGCCACGGCGCGCGAGAATGTAAGCGCGCCCCTCGCGGCCCGTTGCGCTATTGGGATCAAGCGCAATCGCTTGCTCGTAACTTTTTAATGCTTCATCAAGCCGTTTCAGGCCGGTGAATGCATCGCCGCGACGTACATAAGCTTCTGCCAAACTCGGCGCCAATGCGATCGCTTTGTAGCACCCATCAAGGGCCTCTTGATAACGTTTGAGTTGGTCGAGCGTGCCCGCCCGCAGCAAATACCCTTCCGCAATATTTGGCTGTAGCGCAATTGCTTTATCATGTGCTGCGACGGCTTCGTCCCCCCGCCCAAGCACAAGCAATGCTTGTGCGCGCTGATGCTGGATGTCACCGGACTCGGGCTCCATCGCCACCGCTTTGTCGAAATAATCAAGCGCCTCTTCCACCCGACCAACGCCCATCAGCATGCTCGCTTTATCTTGATAAAACGTTGCCGAAGGTTCGAGCGCAATCGCGCGATCATAGCTCTCAAACGCTTCATCATGACGATTGAGGTAGAACAAAATCGCCCCACGTTGTGCGTGCATCCGCGCGTCATCTCCCCGTAGGGAAATCGCGAAATCATATTCCGTCATCGCCTCCTCGAAGCGTCCCATCTCACCCAATAAACATGCACGGTTGTAATGGGCGTTGACCTCGTTCGGCTCAAGCGCGATTGCCTTGTCATAACTAGCAAGCGCCGCATCATACCGTTTCATCGCCTGTAGCGCGTTACCGTAGCTGTTATGGACATGCGGCTGATTGGGATCGATGGCGAGCGATTGAGCAATGAACCGTGCCGATTGCGGCGGGTTGTCCAACTGCAAATGCAAAATGCCGAGATTGTTTAACGTCTCGGTATCATCCGGTTTGGCGGCGATGATTTTTTCATAAAGTGCCTTCGCGGCAGTCAAATCCCCCGCTTGATGCAAAGCGAATGCCTCGCGGAACATATCGTCCACATGGGGTTGATTCATCGCGGCATTGGTTGCAGTCATGCTTACCTCCCTGAAATGGCGGCCATTACGGCAGCGTAGCAATTACCCTGCCACGTTACCTTAGTACCTGACTTTTAAGGTATCTATAACCTGCCGAAGGGCACTTGGCCAGTCACCGTTTTGGGTCTGGCGGAATAATCGCGCGGTAGGATACCATGGACTATCGTCACGGTTGAGTAACCACCGAAAATCCGGCGCAAATGGCAACAATATCCACACGGGCTTACCCAATGCACCGGCCAAATGCAGTACCGCCGTATCGACCGTGATAATCACATCCATCGCCTCAATAAGCGCGGCTGTATCGGTAAAATCCTGCAAGTCTGCGGCATGATCGATCATGCCGAATTGCTCCATCATCACCACATCTTCTGGCCGGTATTCCTTCTGCAGCGAGTGAAATTCATACGGTAACTGCAATAGGGGCGCAAACAACGCGATCGGCACGCTGCGTTTATGGTCATTGAGATTCCGCCGCCCACCGGCCCATACTAACCCCACCCGTGGCTTGGTTTTTGCCCCCAGCTTCTCTTGCCACACGGCGCGCTTATGCGGATCGACAAACAAATACGGAATCGGCGCCGGAATTGTCTCCACTGTTGTTTTAAGCGCAAGCGGCAAACTCATCATCGGGATGTGCAAATCGAATGCTTGTGGTTTCGGCTCGCCTTTAATCACGAGCTGCACCGTCGGGCTTATATCAGCCGCCAACGATTTCAGCATCGGCAATGTTTCCAGAATGACTGTCGCTCCCATACCCT
>JBGAJE010000087.1:0-7264 GCA_044225085.1 Rickettsiales bacterium
CCTTCCGCCGTGCGGCTGAACGGCACGCCATAATGCTCAAGCTCGATAATCGCGTCCGGCGCGTTTTTGCACATATACTCGATGGCGTCTTGGTCGCCGAGCCAATCGGAGCCTTTGATCGTATCGTAAAAATGCCAACGCCAATCATCCGGCCCCATATTGCCCAGTGCTGCTGAAATCCCGCCTTGCGCCGCGACGGTGTGTGAACGCGTGGGAAACACTTTGGTGAGGCACGCGGTAGAAAGTCCTTCCGCCGCCATACCAAACGTAGCGCGCAAACCAGCGCCACCGGCACCGACCACGATCACGTCGTAAAAATGATCCGTAATGGGATAAGCCCGGCCGTTGATAACGGGAGCCTTGGAAGCAATCGGTGTAACGTCAGCCATGATAAATCCTAGATACCGATGAGATGAAGATGTGCAATCGCCGTCATGCTCGCGAGCGCGAAGATCAGCAATGCGGCACTATTAAGCAATAACAACGCAATTTTTTTTGCCTCGCAATGCACGTAATCCTCGATAATCACCTGCATCCCAAGCTTCGCGTGCAAACCAAGCATCACAACCAGCAGCAGCGTGAGCACGGCATGAATTGGGTTTTGAAACCACAACGCCGCTTCAGCCCGATCCTCCGCCAACATGAATTTCTGCAGAATCGATACCAAAAACCACACGGAAAGCGGAATCAGCGCCAGCGCTGTCACGCGTTGCCACCAAAAATGACCCGTGCCCGCGTGCGCCGCTCCCAGGCCGCGAACGCGCTTCATATCTGTCCGTAAGGAAGATTTGTTATGCATTAGAGCCCCGCTTTCTTGAAGACCATCGTCCAAGTGAAGATCGTCATCGCCACAGCAAACACCACGACGAGCTGGCCCGATGCCGTCATCTCATCCAGCTTAAATCCCCTACCGATATCCCAATTCAAATGCCGGATGCCATTGCCGAGATGATAGAAAAACGCGAGCGTCCATCCCACCAGCATCACCTTGCCAGGTAAGCTCGTAAAGCCATAATGCATCCAATCATAAAGCCCTGGCTCATAAGCCACTCCCCAAAGCCAAAGCGCCAGCGGAATCAGCCCCAGCGTCAGCCCAAAACCAGTGATGCGGTGAAGAATGGAAAGCGTATTGCTGATCTGCCAACGATAAATCCCAACATGGGGCGATAACGGGCGATCATCTTGCGGTCTAGCCATCGGTGTGTCTCTCGTGCCTAGTTATAATTGCCACCATCTATGCGCGCTCACGCATGGCTTGTCAAACCGGTGGTGGGTATGGCGCGGCAAGCCACAGTATTGCCCGGCAAATGTCACGCATTTGCCACGAAAAATGCTGGCTTATGCCATCTCGTTCTGCGGTAACAACCCAAACTGCTCGATCAGTGTTTCGGCGATCTGGACGGCGTTGAGCGCTGCACCCTTGCGCAAATTATCCGCCGCCACCCAAAGATTGATACCGTTTTCGATCGTATCATCCTTCCGCACGCGACTGACGAAGACGTTGTCTTCCCCCACCGTTTCAAACGGCGTGATGTAACCACCATTTTCTCGGCGATCCATCACCGTCACGCCCGGCGCATCCTCGAGCAGGTCGTAAATCTGCTCCGGTGTCATCGGGTTCGTGAACTCGATGTTGATCGATTCGCTATGGCCAACAAACACTGGCACGCGCACGCAGGTCGCGGAAACTTTGATATTCGGATCGAGAATTTTTTTGGTTTCCTCGACCATTTTTTGCTCTTCCTTCGTCATGCCCGAATCGGTGAACACATCGATATGCGGAATCACGTTGAACGCGATGCGTTTGGTGAATTTCTTCGGTTCTTTATGGTCATGCACGAACAGGCCTTTAGTTTGCTCGTAAAGCTCATCCATCGCCTCTTTCCCCGCACCGGAGACAGATTGGTAGGTGCTCACCACGATGCGTTTGATGGGGTTCGCGGCATGCAGCGGCTTGAGCGCCACGACCATTTGGATAGTGGAGCAATTCGGATTCGCGATGATGTTGCGATGGCGGAAGTTCTTCAGCGCCTCTGGGTTCACTTCCGGCACAACGAGCGGAATTTCTGGATCCATCCGAAAGTAGGAAGTATTATCGATCACCACACAACCCGCCGCAGCCGCACGCGGCGCATGAATTTTGCTCACCGCTGAGCCAGGCGAAAATAGCGCGATATCCGTGCCTTTGAAATCATAATCGTCGAGCACTTGCACATCGAGGACTTTCTTGTCGCCGAAGCTTACTTGCTTGCCCGCTGAATTGCGCGAGGCGAGCGCCACCACTTCCCCACACGGAAAGCCGCGCTGATCCAGAATTTCCAAAATCTCCCGGCCGACATTCCCGGTCGCGCCGACCACTGCAATTTTATAGCTCATGACATTGTTCCTATTGGTGTTTTTCGTATTTACCCCGAAGAGGGCCGCGCACTCAACTAAATTTTAAGACATACACGAGGTTTTCGGCCGATTTACTGCACCTGAGCGACAGCTTTTGTTCGACAAACATCCGCCTCGGTCATCTCTTTGTTGGCCAGGCTTGGATCGCGGATCCAGCGGGCGTAATGTTCCATATCCGCCGCGAAGCTGGCATTGCCAGCCATCGTGATGAGTGTCGGCCGCTGCTGCTCATAGCAGGCGAGCGCACTGCGCAACACCGGGTCATTATGCTTCGCCTGAAAGGTGCTCAGCATCAAACTGCGCGCAGCCGTGGCATTACTTTGCTTGCAATAAGTCTCAACGGTTTTACCCACTTGCTCCATTTGCCCGTAAAATGCTTTTGTTGCCTCTTTGCCTGCTTGCTGCTGGGTGCAATTGAACATCGTCCCGATCACCATCGCCTTGGCAAGCGCTTGTGAGGGGTCTTTCCCGCCCAAAATTTTCTGCATTTGCGTGGCTATATCCGGTTTGGCCGTACTAGTCGCACTCCCATCCTGCCCACCCGGAGTGAGGATGGGTGACTCCACCACCGGTGCCGTTGGCGGAGTAGGGGCCGTCACCTGCGCCGACGCAGTACTCGCGATGAGCAGCATCAAAACGAACTGGCCAAACCGGCGCATTACGCGACCTTCGATGTCGCGGCGCGTTTTTGGAGGGCGGTTAGAATCGCATCGCCCATTTCCTTCGTGCCGACTTTTTTTGCGCCGTCTTGCATGATGTCGCCAGTGCGCAGGCCTTGTTCGAGCACGTCGGCGACGGCGGCATCCACCATATCCGCCTCGCGGGTCATGGCGAAGGAGTAGCGCAGCATCATGGCGACGGAGAGAATCGTGGCGATAGGGTTGGCGATGCCTTTGCCTGCGATGTCGGGCGCGGAGCCGTGGACGGGCTCATACAGGGCAGCGCGTTTACCGTTTTTCTCGGCGCCGAGGGAGGCGCTAGGCAACATGCCGAGCGAGCCGGTGAGCATGGCGGCGCAATCGGAGAGAATGTCGCCGAAGATATTGCCGGTGACCATCACATCGAACTGCTTGGGATTGCGCACGAGCTGCATGGCGGCGTTGTCGACATACATGTGGCTGAGCTCGATGTCTTTGTAATCGGCGTCGCGCAGTTTTTGCACTTCTTCGCGCCACATTTCGGTGGTCTCCAACACATTCGCTTTATCGACCGAGCAGAGTTTTTTGCCGCGCGCGCGGGCGAGATCGAGCGCAACGCGGCCGATGCGGGTGACTTCCCAATCGGCGTAAATCATCGTGTTGCGGCCGACGCGGTGGCCATTTTCAACGGTGACGCCGCGCGGTTGACCGAAATAAATATCGCCGGTGAGTTCGCGGACGATGAGGATGTCGAGGCCGGAAATGATTTCGGGCTTGAGCGTCGATGCATCGGCCAGCGCCGGGAAGCACATGGCGGGGCGCAGGTTGGCGAAGAGATCGAGCTCCTTGCGGATGCCGAGCAGGCCGCGCTCGGGGCGGACGGAGTAATCGAGCGCTTCCCATTGCGGGCCGCCGACGGCGCCGAGGAGAATGGCGTCGGCTTTTTTTGCTTTCTCCAGCGTTTCAGCGGGGAAGGGGGTGCCGACGGCGTCATACGCGCTGCCGCCAATGAGGGCTTCGTCGAAGGTGAAGTTCACGCCTGCCATTGGGGCCACGGCCTCTAAAACGCGCTTAGCTTGCGCCACCACTTCCGGGCCAATGCCGTCGCCGGGAAGGAGGAGTATGTGTTTTGTCGTTGTCATAATGCGCTCCGTTTGAGGCGATGGATTAGCACGCAGTGGCGCAAAGGCAAGGGTTTTGGACCAGAGAAGAACCTAGACTCGTCATGCTGTCTTCATGACGGCATCCGGGCGCGCGTGGCTAGCTCCAGACCCCGTCATGCGACGGGGTGACAGCTGCGGGGGCTTAAGCGCTTGCCAACATCCACGGCTTTTCCGCCATCATCTTCGCCTCGAACGCGCTGATGGCGTCTTTTTTCTCCAGCGTTAGCCCAATGTCATCCAGCCCATTCATGAGGCAATGCTTGCGGAAGGGATCGACATTGAATTGGAATTCGTGGTTACCGGCGCGGACGGTTTGGGTGGGGAGGTCGATTTTTACCGTGTTGGTCGATGATGCGGCGTGCTGCATCAGCGTGTCGATTGCCTCGCGCGGCAGCACCACCGGCAGGATGCCGTTTTTGAAGCAGTTGTTGTAGAAGATGTCAGCGAAGCTCGGCGCGATCACGCAGGTGATGCCGAAATCGGCGAGGGCCCAGGGTGCATGCTCGCGGCTGGAGCCGCAGCCGAAGTTTTCGAAGGCGATCAGGATTTTGGCGTGGTCATAAGGAGATTTATGCAGGACGAAATCCTCGATTTTTTTGCCTTCGACGGTATAGCGCATCTCGTAGAACAGCCCTTCCTTCAGGCCGGTGCGCTTGATGGTTTTGAGGAATTGCTTGGGGATGATCATATCCGTGTCGATATTCTGCAGCGGCAGGGGCGCGGCGACGGCAGAGAGGGTGGTAAATTTTTGCATGGCTAACGCTCGTTAGATGAGGGAGAGCCTTCTTGAAGTGCGGCATCGATTCTGTCAAGTGCTCGCCGCCAGCCCTGCAGCGTGCGTCCGTGCGCCTCTCCGCAAGAAAAATCATCGGATTTTGCCTCGAAAGATGTTATCTTATGAGTGACAATATCATGGGCAATAGTGGCAAAGTCGGCATCTTGAAGAAACTGGCTAATTTTTCCACTTTTCAATGAGATGGGAACATCAGTAACGAACCGCGCCGTTCGCATTTCCTCTAATATCCGGGCAGGAGTAATGGGGCGTGCTTTTTTCATTTAAGTCCGCCACGGATCATTCGGGTCCAACGGCAGCTTATTGCTATTATCCGCCGGGGGATTGGTAAAACGCGCCGCCCACTCTTCATCCTGCTTTTTGCGGTCAGCAGCGGCTAAAAAGATTTTTAGCCAGCTAAACATAGAGCCTCCTAAAGGGTTGGTTTACCGTAAATAACGCGAGTATGCGCGAGCATATCATGAATGCCAAGTTTCTCACGTGTGAAAGCAACCGTAAGAAAACCGAGCCAACACATCAACGTGGAGATACCGCTAGTAATATGCCGCCAAGTGGCAGTTGCCAAACTTGGCCGCCCGCCATCGCTGCGTATCACATAAATCCCGCAATAGCGTTTGCCCGGCGTGGCCTGACGCGTACTGGCGACACAACCGATATTGTAAATCGCCGAAACAAGGATGGTGCTATTAGTAAAGGTGCTGAACCAGCTATCCGCCTCCGGCGCGAGCATGATGATTTGCTCCAGCGTCGGCACCTGATAAAAGAGAAACATCGGAATCAAAGCCAGCAGCTGCACGATAATGATATCGTAGCCGTATGCTGCAAAGCGCTTCCAAAAACCGGCATAGCGAATAGGTTGTTCAGTGCTCATGCGGATGGGTTAGCAGAAGCGGATGCTACCGGCCAGCGACTTTGCTTATCATTCCGCCTGCGCGAGAATTTAGTCCCGCGGTTTGCGGAAGGGTTTGCCGCCGTCGCGTGGTTTACGATCGCCGTAAGGCTTTTTATCGCCATACGGTTTTTTATCACCATAGGGCTTCTTGTCCCCATAAGGCTTGCGATCGCCATACGGCTTTTTATCACCGTACGGTTTTCTATCACCATAGGGTTTGCGGTCGCCGTCTTCGCGAGGCTTGTACTCACGACGCGGACGCTCATCCCCACCATCGCGCGGTTTGTATTCACGGCGCGGGCGATCTTCACCGCCGTCACGGGGATTGTATTCACGGCGGGGACGATCCTCACCACCATCGCGCGGCTTGTATTCACGACGCGGGCGATCTTCACGTTGCGCGCGCTCATCACGCGCGGCGTTGGCCGCATCGCGCACGGCACGATCAGCATCCTTCGCCGCAACCTTCAAGCCGTGTTTGAGGGCGATGAGCAGGCGACCGACTTCGTCGAACTCGAGCACGAGCTCGCTGCTGTGATCGGCGCCGATGTAACCCAGGCGCGTGGCGAGGGTGATTTGCGTCAGTAATTCAGCAGTCGCGCTTTGCGCTTTCGAGTAGCTGTCGTTCATGCCGTGTTCGTTATTGCGGCCACTGGCGGCGGCGATG
This sequence comes from Rickettsiales bacterium, assembly GCA_044225085.1. Lineage (GTDB taxonomy): Bacteria > Pseudomonadota > Alphaproteobacteria > Rickettsiales > UBA3002 > QFOX01. Next base: position 6,551 of record JBGAJE010000087.1, read on the forward strand.
CTGGCAGCGATGGTGATCGCGCTCATGCGCATGTCACGCGCGAGGCCTTGATGTTCGCGCTCCGGAAAATCTTCGCTCAAAGCGTAGACTTGCTCGGCGAGCTTCATCGATTTCTGCCAGGCGGGCAGTTCACGATAGTCGCGCGCGGCGGAAACGCCGGCGGTGCGGAGGGTGCGGGTTTGGGTGGTGGTCATGGGGGAACTTTCTGGAGTCGGTTAAGGGCCTGCGGCCCATTTCGGGGGCTTCAGTATATGATTTTTGGGCATTACACAACCGCTGAAACCGTTATTTTGTGCGGTTTTCAGTAAAAAAACGCAAGAAAGTGCTATAATTTCCGCACATCCGCCAATTTGCCAGTAATCGCCGCCGCAGCAGCCATCGCCGGGCTCATCAAATGCGTGCGGCCGCCGCGGCCTTGGCGGCCTTCGAAATTGCGGTTGCTGGTGCTGGCACAGCGCTCGCCGGGGCTGAGGCGGTCGTTGTTCATGGCGAGGCACATGGAGCAGCCTGCTTCGCGCCACTCGAACCCGGCGGCGGTGAAGATTTTATCGAGGCCTTCTTTCTCGGCCTGCTCCTTCACGAGTCCGGAGCCGGGGACGACCATGGCGAGTTTGATGGTGGGGATTACATTATTGCCTTGCACGACTTTGGCGACTTCGGGCAGATCTTCAATCCGCCAGTTGGTGCAGGAGCCGATGAAGACTTTATCGACCG
>JBGAJE010000088.1:0-7256 GCA_044225085.1 Rickettsiales bacterium
GCAAGCGGCGCTTGCCGAATATGGCGCGGGGGCAGGAGCCTCGCGGCTTATCACCGGCAATCATCCGCTTTACGCACCGCTGGAAGCGAAGCTCGCGGCGATGAAGGGTGCGGAGGCGGCGCTGGTGTTTGGTAGTGGCTATCTCACCAATCTTGGCGTGATTCCGGCGTTGATGGGCAAAGGCGATGTGATTTTCGCCGATAAGCTGGTGCATGCCTGCATTATCGATGCGGCGCAGCTCTCCGGCGCGCGGCTGATTCGGTTTCGGCACAATGACATGGCGCATCTGGCGGCGTTGCTGAAGGAATATCGTGAGGATTCGCCGAATGCGCTGATCGTCACCGACCATGTGTTCAGCATGGATGGCGATGTTGCGCCGCTGGCCGAAATCGCTGCACTCGCCAAGCAATATGACGCCTGGACGATGGCCGATGATGCGCATGGGCTGGGGATTGTGCCTGCGACGGCGCCGATGGATATTTGGATGGGAACGCTCTCCAAAGCGGCGGGTGGGTATGGCGGTTATGTAGTCGCATCGCAGACGGTAATTGATTTGCTGGTGACGAGTGCGCGGAGTTTTGTGTTTTCGACGGGGCTACCGCCTTCGGTATGTGCATCGGCGTTAGAGGCGCTAGAAGTGATGCAAAGGGAGCCGCAGCGCGGCGCGCGTGCATTGTCGCTTGCGCAGCGAGTGACGGATGCACTCGGTCTGCCACAAGCGCAAAGTGCAATCGTGCCGGTGATTCTCGGTGCGCCGGAAACGGCGCTGGCGGCGACGGAGAAGTTGAAGGCGCGGGGGATTTTGGTGGTGGCAATTCGCCCGCCGACGGTGCCGGTGGGCACGGCGCGGCTGCGGCTGGCGTTTTCGTCGGCGCATACGGACGCGCAGGTGGATGCGTTGATTGCGGCGTTGAAGGGGATCATGTGAGCACGCTTACCCTCAGCGGTTGGACGCAGCCGGTGGATGCGCTGATGCATCTGGCCGAGGATGCGGTGACATTTGATTACAGCGATTACCCATCGCCGGAAGCGAGTTTTGTCGGGCTTGGTAAATTCAGTGAGGTGGAGCGCATTATCGCCTGGTCGATGGGCGGGCAATTGGCGCTGCGAGCCATGGCGGCGGGAGTGCTGAAGCCGAAGCATCTGACGTTGATCGCGCCGCCTGCACAGTTTGTGACGGCGGATGGTTTGAAGGGGATGGATCCGCTTACCTTCGAACAATTCCGCACGAATTATGCGGGCGACCCGGCGCGCACGAAGGAACGGTTTCATGGGTTGATCGCCAAGGGTGATGCGGATTTTAAGCGGGTGAAGGAGATGCTAGGGTACCATCCGCAGGTGGAGGATACAGCGCGGTGGCTGCCGTGGTTGGATGATCTTGCGGCCTACCGTTTGCCACCCGCATCGCTTGCAAATCTGCCGCCGACGCTTATCATCCATGGGATGAATGATGTAATTGTACCGCACGCGCAAAGTTTACATCTTGCACAAATGTCGCCGCAAGTGACACTACGCAGTTGGGACACCGTCGGCCATGCGCCGCATCTGCATGACGCGTCGCGGGTGATGGCCGAAATTGCGGCGCATCGAGCCGCACATGGGGTGGCATGATGCTGGTTGCTTCTTCCAAGCTTCAACAAAATTTCAGCCGTGCCGCCGCGGCCTATGACGACCGCGCGCAGCTTCAGCATGTGCAAACGCGGCGGGTGTTTGATGCAGCGGTGATGTTGCTGCCCGAGGGCGCACGGGTGCTGGATGTTGGTTGTGGGACGGGAACGTTCGCGCAGATGGCAACATCGCGGCGGTTATCTTGGCGGGTGACGGGCGTCGATATCGCAGCGGGGATGTGTCAAGCAGCCGCTGCACGTTGTGCGGTGATGCAGGCGGATGCAGCGAGTTTGCCGGTAGCAGATGCATCGGTTGATGCGGTGGTGTCATCACTTTGTTTGCAGTGGGTGGAGGATAAGGCGCGAGCATTTAGTGAAATTGCGCGGGTGTTGAAGCCGGGTGGGCAGGCGATTGTGGCGACGCTGGGGGAATCGAGTTTGCAGGAGTTGCGTGCGGCGGCGAGTGCAGCGGAGTTACCGCTGGGGCTATTGCCGATGGCAAGTGCGGCAGATTATCGCACGGCGGTGGAAGCGGCAGGGTTGTCGGTGACGTTGTGGGAGCAGAGCGCGGATGTTGAATATTATGTAAGCGCAACGGCGTTGCTGGATTCAATGCGGCTCATCGGTGCGGGGAATAATTTTGGTGATGGGGCGCGTGGGCTCACGGGCGCGCGGCGATGGAAAGCGATGGTAAAAGTTTACGAAAAACAAAGAGAACCGAAGGGTCTGCCGGCGACGTGGGAGCGGTTGTTCATGGTGCTGCGGAAGCCTGCATGAGCGCGTATTTCATCACTGCGACGGGCACGGGGATTGGGAAGACATTTACCACCTGCGCGCTGATTCATGCAGCGCGGGCGGCGGGGAAGCAGGTGCAGGCTTATAAGCCGATTATTTCCGGGTGGGACCCAAAAGATCGTACGAGTGATACGGCACAGATTATTGCTGCAAGTGGGCAGGGCATAAATATAAAGAGTGTCGAAGACACTTCGCCGTGGCGGTTTTGGGCGCCGGTGTCGCCGCATCAGGCGGCGGCGCAGGAATCGCAGATGATTGATGTGGATGCGGTGGTGCAATGGTCGCGCGCACGGGCGGTGCAGCCGGGGCTGACGCTGATTGAAGGCGTTGGTGGGGTGATGGTGCCGCTGACGGATACGGTGACGACGCTTGATTGGATGAAAGTGCTGCAATTGCCGGTGATTCTGGTGACGGGTAGTTACCTCGGGACGATTAGTCATACGCTGACGGCGATGGCGGTGTTGAAGGCTGCGGAGATTTGTATTGCGGCGCTTATTATTAACGAATCGGCAGGCAGTACGGTTACGCTCGCGGAGACGGAGGTTGGGCTCGCGCCTTTTATCGGCGATATTCCATTGCGGATTGTGCAGCCGCGCGTATCCTCGGCGGAAGATGCCTTGGCAATACGTGGATTGGTGGAGCGATTATGAGTTTGTGGGTGCCATTTGGGTTAAAGCCGCGCCGGGAAGAGACTGGTGTGCGGTATGCCGATATTTACGCGCGCAGCATTGCAGCGGGCATTGATTTGATGATTTTGTTTGTGCTGCTGAATGATTTATTTCATGTGATTTCGATGAGCATTTACGCGCATCTCGATCGTTCGGCGATGGACCGGATGGGTGGGGCTGCGAGCGTTCAGGAGCAGATTCAACTGCTGTGGCAAGCACATGCATTGCAGCTTTGGTTTATCAATGGCGTTGTGCAGATGGCCATCATTGCGGGGCTGATGCTGGGCTGCCAATGTGCCGTTTACACCACGCCTGGGAAGTGGGCGATGGGGTTGAAGGTTGTCGATGCGAAAACGTTGACGGTGCCGACGCGTTGGCAGTTCGTGTTACGGTTTTTTGCCTATATTCCGGCCATGCTGCCGCTGATGCTGGGATTTATTTGGATTAGCTTCAACAAGCAGCGGCGAGGGTGGCATGATTATATCGCTGGGACAGCGGTGATTCATACACGGCCGCGCGATTGGGTATGGGTGCAGATAAAGCTATTGTGGCGGCGCTTGCGCGGGTCAAAGCCGGCCTAATTGCGATGGAAGAGACGGTGGGCAAGCCAGCCGCCCATAAGGGCCATCATGACGGCCATTAAACCATAAAGTGCGCCATTTTTCTGGGCGAGGTCGAAGATGCGGGCGTCCATCCCGGTTTTGTAGACGAGAAGTGGGATGGTTTGAAAGCCGAGCAATTGGCCACGATCGAACAGGTAGACTTCGGCAGTGTAGTTGCCACGTGGGAGCGTATCGGGCAGATCAATGCGGGCTTTGAAGAGGCTTTCACCGAAATAGGTGATTTTTGTGGCGGGCACTTGCCACCAATGTTTGAGGCCGAGGATGCGCACGAGCGCGGGATCAAAAACGTCATCCGTCGTTTGGTTGCTGGTAAGTGTAACACGTTCGGCGCCGAGGCCAAGGGATTGCAGCATCGCGGGCGAGGCGATTTTGCCGAGAGGTTCGGTGGAGGCGAGGGCGTAGAATAGCGGTAGGTCGTTATATTTGCGCTGGTCGACATGCATCCACATGCCGGCGATGCGTTCTTTGCGGCGGAGGCGGACTTTGGCGGTGGGGCCGCGCACGGCGATCACCAGCTCACCGGCCGTGTTTTGTGAGCCGAAGATGAGTAGTTGCGTGCCGTTAAAGCTTGAATGGATTTCGATCGCAGTTTGGGAAATATCCGCGACCATGGGGTTGGTGAGGGAGACGGATGTCTGCTCGGCCAGCGCATGCAGTGGCGCGATGATGGCAAGTAGGGTGATGAGGTGGCGTTTCATGGGTTCACCACCAGCGTAAAAATTTCGGAGGGGGTGATGAAGAGGCCATAAGCTAGGCGGCCAGCGACGATGAGCAAAAGGCCTGCCATCATCGCACGGAGGAGATAGGTTGGAATGCGGTGGCTAAAGCGCACGCCATATTGCGCGCCAATGGTGGAGCCAAGCAGTAGTAATGCAGCCAGTACGATATCGACCGAGTTAGTAGAGATCGCATGCAAAATGGTGGCGACGCCGGTGATGAAGATAATTTGAAAAAGTGAGGTGCCGACGGTGACGCTCAGCGGCATGCGGAGGATGTAGATCATCATCGGGATCATAATGAAGCCACCCCCGACACCCAGCAAACCGACGAGAATGCCGGATAGCATGCCAAGTGCTGCCGGTAGCAGAATGCTGTGGCGTACGTTGGAGCGGGCGAAATCACGCTGCCAGGGGAGGTTGATGACCCAATTCGGCAGGGTGACGGCATTGGTTTCAACGGTTTGGCCACGGCGGCGGGCGAGGATCATTTGCCGTGCTTCGCGCATCATGAGAATACTGATGGTGAGGAGGAGAGAGACGTAGAGCAAGGTAATCATGAGGTCGACCTGACCGATGCGTTGTAAGCCAGAGAAAACCCAAATGCCGAGCATAACGCCGATAAGGCCGCCAATGATGAGGCAATTGCCCATCGCCACATCCACCCGCTTGTGTTTGAGGTGCGAGAGGAAGCCAGAGAAGGAGGAAGCGACGATCATGTTGGTGCTGGTCGCAACCGATACCGTCGGGGGGATGCCCATGAACATGAGCATCGGAGTAAGGATAAACCCGCCACCCACGCCGAAAAGCCCAGAAAACAAACCTGTTATCCATCTAAATCGCGAAAATCATTTCGTCTACATTGCCGGAAAGTTCGGCGATGGGGAGGTAAATGTGCATGTTATTTTAGATACGCGGAGAAATATTGGCGTAGACGGCTTTCGGACTGCTGATCGAAGGTCGTCATCATCTCTTTTGTCATCGTATGGAACGTGCGCAAGCGATCGTCGATGGTGGCTTTTTCGTTGATGGTGCGCGAACGGGTGATTAGCACATCGCCCGAGGCGGCGGACATGGTGTTCACGCCATCATAAAGCCGGAAGGTAACGTGAATGCTGGCGTCGTAGCGCGCATCCTGATCATCGGTGAAAAGGCCTTTGACGCCTTTGGTTTTGGGGAGTTTGACTTCTTTGACGGAGGCGTCGTCAATCGCGACTTCAAGCTCGCCTTCGTTGCCGACTGCCTGCAGGCGCTGGGCTGCCCATTGCTTCACTGCCACGGCAGGTGGCACAGGGAAATCCTGCTCCACATTCGGCGCGCGCAGGGGGGCTTGGTAATTTTCTACTACGCGAATTTGCGCGACGTTGACGCGAATTGGCATGTCGATGAAGGCGATGGGGTCGGGCTTATATCCCGCGGGTGCTTGCTCGCACGCAGCGAGGAGCGTGAGGGCAATAAGGGCAATGAGTTTTTTCATGGGAATCTCCTGCGAAAAATTTTTCTTGTTCTTATCATGGGCCGTGCCTGGGCGAAAGGGGGGAATGTGCTTTCACTGTCATGCTGAACTTGATTCAGCATCCATCTTAAGGAGCGTCTGCGACGCAAATGTTTTTTTGATGGATCCTGAATCAAGTTCAGGATGACGTGTGCTAATTGTTCAACCACGCATGTGCGGTCGGAATTTTTGCATCGGGCGGGCGGATGTAGAGGGGGAGTGCATCGGTAAGTGGGGTGACAGGAATAAAATCTGCCATCGCGCAGAGGGTGGTGGCGTGTGGGCCGGCGAGGAAGGTGAGGGACTCGCTGGTTTGGTTGTTGCCGTAGCAGGGGGCGGACCAGTCATCGAGCGTTTCAGGCGCGAGGGCGATGTCGCTCGTGGCGATGGGAGCAGCATCCTCGACGGTGAATTCTTGTACATAAACTTCGCCTTTGCCGGCGCGCAGGCTGGTGAAAAAGCGTGCTGGGGGTGCAGGCTGACGCAGCACTTCCCAGGCCATGCAGGTGAGCGAGCTAGTGGTTTTGATGGACACGCCAGTGGCTAGTGCCAGGCCATGTAAGGTTGCGAGGCCGACGCGTAGGCCCGTGAAGCTGCCTGGACCGGTGGTGCTGATGATGGCACCCAGTTCAGTATAAACGAGGCGATGGGTGCGCATGAGTTCGTCCATCGCGCTGACAAGCTCGGCAGATTGGCGGCCTTGGGCGATATCGCGATGGTGAATGGTGCCATTGACCATCACGGCGACACTGCCGCCGGTCGCGGCGCAATCGAATGCTAAAATCGGTTTGGTGTTCATGGGAATGGTGCTAGCCTTCGCTTGATCGCAAGTAAAGGAGAGTCCGATGTCGCTTACTGCCGAATCCTGCAAACCTTGTAAAACTGGTGAGGGGAAGCTGACTTCCGCCCAAGCGGTGGAGTTGACGGGGGAATTGAAAGATTGGACCTATTATGCCGATCACATAGAAAAACGATTTAAATTCAAAAACTTCACTTCGGCGCTGGCGTTTGTGAATAAGGTAGGCGCGGTGGCGGAAGCGGAGCAGCACCACCCTGATATTGGCCTCGGCTGGGGGTATGTGGAGATTCGTCTTACCACGCATTCGGCTGGCGGCCTTACCCGCAACGATTTCATCCTGGCCGCGAAGATTGACGGGATTGGCTAAACTCCGTACTAGGAGCGCCATGACCAAGAAACTCTACATCAAAACCTACGGCTGCCAGATGAACGTGTATGATTCCACGCGCATGGGTGATGTGCTGGCGCCATTTGGGTATGTGGAGGCGGATTCGCCAGAGGGTGCGGATTTGGTGATCCTCAACACCTGCCATATCCGCGAGAAAGCGGCGGA
>JBGAJE010000089.1:0-6958 GCA_044225085.1 Rickettsiales bacterium
GGACCGACGAAGATCGACTTGCCGGTGAATTCGCGGATGGTCTCGACCCGGCCATAGAGCTTCAGCTGGGTCGGGCACAGGAACTTGCCCATCTGCTCGACCTGGGCCGGCTCGACCCGCAGCTCGACCGCGGAAATGGTCGGCTTCATCTTCTTGCCGGTCGGCTGCGGCGCCGGCTTGGTGGTGGATTGCGTGCGCGGCCGCGGCCGGTCCAGCGCCATGCAGGTGATCTTCACCGGCACATCGATCGTCTCGTAGTCGTAGACCATCTTGCTGAAATGGATGATGTCGCTGACCTCGGTCGTGACCTTGCCGTTCATCTCGTAGGCGTCCTTGTGCAGGAAGGTGACGCCCTTCTTCAGGAACGCCTGGCGCGCCGACCCGCTGGCCGCCTTCAGCTTGTCGTTGCACAGCGCGACCGGCGATACGCGGATGTTCTCGATCTCCGTCGAACGCGGATCGACATAGGGACGCGACAACGCGTAGTTCTTCCACGTCTTGCTGACCACGCCGCCGGCGCCGTCGTCGACGCCGCCCTCCAGCACGACCCAGAAGGAGGGATCGCCGATGTTCTTCTTGTGCCAGTCGCCGCGCGCCGAGAAGATGTAGTCCAGCGTCTTGTTGGTCACCGAATCATAGGGACCGTCCTGGCTTTCGCCATCGACCTTGATTTCGGCGATGGCATTGGGCGGCGAGACGCCGGCCTTCGTCGGAATCACCAGTTCCAACGCGTCGGCCTTGGCGCTGGCGGCGGCCCCCTGCGCCAGAACGGCGGTCAGCAGGCCGAGCATCACACAACGCTTGTTCATGACACGCTCCTGTTCACGGGTTCGGGGTGATCCCCTGCCCGCTCCGTCGCCGGGCGGCCGGACATGTTTCGAACAACTGGACGTGAGGGTGCGCGGCGTCACAGTCGGGGGTGGCCGCGAAAGGGCGGCCAATTCCGGGCTATTCCATTGAAATATATATATAATCGTCCGGTTGATCTTGCCCGGCCCAGCCCCTATGTTGCGGCGCGTTCAGGAATTTCCCCGACACGAGCGACATGACCGACCTCGCCCATATCCGCAATTTCTCGATCATCGCCCATATCGATCACGGCAAGTCGACGCTGGCCGACCGGCTGATCCAGTATTGCGGCGGCCTCACCGATCGCGAGATGAAGGACCAGGTGCTCGATTCCATGGACATCGAGCGCGAGCGCGGCATCACCATCAAGGCGCAGACCGTGCGCCTGGCCTACAAGGCCAAGAACGGCGAGACCTATCAGCTGAACCTGATGGACACGCCCGGCCATGTCGATTTCGCCTATGAGGTCAGCCGCTGCCTCGCCGCCTGCGAGGGCTCGCTGCTGGTGGTGGATGCAAGCCAGGGCGTTGAAGCGCAAACCCTTGCCAACGTCTATCAAGCGCTCGACAACAACAACGAAATCGTGCCGGTGCTGAACAAAATCGACCTCCCCGCCGCCGAACCGGAGCGTGTCGCCCAGCAGGTCGAGGATATGATCGGCATCGACTGCACCGACGCGCTGCATGTCAGCGCCAAAAGCGGCCTCGGCATCCCGGATTTGCTGGAGGCCATCGTCAAACGCGTTCCGCACCCGCAGGGCGACCGCAGCGCGCCCCTCAAAGCCCTGCTCGTCGATAGCTGGTACGACACCTATCTCGGTGTCATTATCCTCATCCGCGTGTTCGATGGCAGCATCAAGAAGGGTCAAAAAATTCGCTTCATGAATGCAGGCATCACCCAAACCGTCGAAGCCGTCGGCGCTTTCATGCCCAAGAAAACTACTGTGGCGGAGCTGGGGCCGGGGGAAGTCGGTTACATCCAAACCGGCATCAAGCTAGTCGAAGAATGCAATGTCGGCGACACGATCACCGATGAGAAAAACCAAGCCGCCGCGCCGCTACCCGGCTTCAAACCCGTGCAGCCGGTCGTCTTCTGCGGGCTTTACCCGGCCGAATCCGCCGATTTCGAAAACCTCAAAGATTCGCTCGCCAAGCTGCGCCTGAACGATGCGAGCTTCAGCTTTGAAACCGAAAGCTCTACCGCGCTCGGCTTCGGCTTCCGCTGTGGGTTCCTCGGTTTGCTGCATCTGGAAATCATTCAGGAACGCCTCGAGCGCGAGTTCGACCTCGACCTCATCACCACTGCGCCATCAGTCGTCTACCGCATGTACATGCATGACGGCAAAATGATCGAGCTCCACAACCCGGCGGATTATCCGGACCCCACGCTGATCGCCAAAATGGAAGAGCCGTGGATTCACGCGACGATTTTCGTACCGGACGACTACCTCGGCAATGTGCTCGCCCTCTGCACCGAAAAACGCGGTGAGCAGGTGAACCTCACCTATGTCGGCACGCGCGCGCTGGTCGAATACAAACTGCCGCTCAACGAAGTCGTGTTCGATTTCTACGACCGCCTAAAATCCGGCTCCAAAGGTTACGCCAGCTTCGAATACCATATCGACAGCTACCGCGAGTCCGACCTGGTGAAAGTGAGTATCTTAGTGAACGGCGAGCCGGTCGATGCGCTCAGCATGATCGTCCACCGCACTCAGGCTGACCCACGCGGCCGCGCACTTTGCAGCCGCCTGAAAGACCTCATCCCCAAACACCTCTTCCAAATCGCGATCCAGGCGGCCATCGGCGGCAAAATCATCGCCCGAGAGACAATTTCCGCGATGCGTAAAGATGTTACAGCTAAGTGTTACGGTGGTGATATAAGTCGTAAACGCAAGCTATTGGACAAACAGAAAAAAGGCAAAAAACGCATGCGCCAAGTCGGCAATGTCGAAATCCCGCAGGGGGCGTTTATCGCGGCGTTGAAGATGGGGGATGAGAATTAGAATTTGACGTTATTCAAAACTGCCTCAGTCGCTTCCCCAACAATAGTCGATGCATCAATAAGACCAAAACCCTCTGTATGGCTATCAATGAGCTGATCTCGATTGTCACTCAGCACAAAATAATGCTGTGGCGGTACGTTTTTAGGAACCATCGTATCTAGGCCGCCATCAAGCACGCGATAACTACGCCCATTCGGCAAAGTCTCTACAAATTGCGCCACCATTTGACCATGCAGATCAAAATTCTCCACCTGCTGTCGTACGATGGCCGAACCATTGATATAGACGATCCCATCCATAAGCTGCACTGATTCACCCGGGAGCCCAATAATCCTTCTGACAAATTGGCCACGCTCCGTGCGGAACACGACCACATCGCCGCGCGCCGGCGGATGCTGGAGATAAGCTAATTTCTTAGCAAAAAAATAATCACCAGCGTTCAAGGTTGGGCTCATCGCGTCACTTGGCAAATGAAACGGCTCATAAGCATAATGCCGGAAGGCAACAGCACCCAATTCAAACACTATAAAAATCGCAACGATTGCATACCAACGGCTATACCATTGTAACCTTTCTGTTGCCGAGCGTTTGCGCGCGATAAACCAAACATGAGGTGCTGAAACGACATTCAATAACAATAATGGATAAGTAATAATATAATCCTTGTTCAGCGGAATATAGCCGCGCTGCCCAGGCACCACCATTGCCGACACCATAAGGATAGATATGACAATATACCCGAGCGCCCATCGCCCGCGGTTCAAATAAGCCATGCCAATAACGGGGCTAAAAATTAAGGTGATGAAAACCGCCGCATAGGGCCGTCGCTGTTTAAAACCAGAAAACATAAACTCTCCATCATTTACAAAACGCTTACCGGACAACGAGGAGGAAGAAAAGTACCATGAAGCTGTAACCTTCTCCCGCCATCCGCCGAATACCAAGGCAGAAGGAGATCCCCATGCGCTCGCCCATCAAACCTCTCATCGCCACGCTCTGCGCTGCCCCACTAATGGCACACGCGGCGGATGCGCCGAAGCTCACGCCTATGCAGGAATATGTCACCAAGCAAGGCGGCACCGAAACGCCGTATCAAAACGAATACTGGAACAACCACGCGCCGGGCATTTACGTCGACATCATCACCGGCAAGCCGCTCTTTTCCTCGACGGATAAGTTCGATTCCAACACAGGCTGGCCCGCCTTCACCCGCCCCATCGACGAAGCGCTCGTCAGCAAAAACGACGACCACAGCCTCGGCATGGAGCGCACGGAAGTAAAATCCGCCACCAGCGGCGCGCATCTCGGCCACGTGTTCAACGACGGGCCAAAAGGCCTACCTCGCTATTGCATCAACTCCGCATCCCTACGCTTCGTGCCGAAGGATGAGTTGGCGAAACAAGGGTACGAAAAATACCTGCCGCTGTTCGATAAGCCTGCGGGGCAGTAACTTTCTAAGCCCTCACCCTAAATCACAAAGGGCGATTTAGACCTCTCCCGATGGGAGAGGTAACTGGAGGCACGATAGCGTCACTTGCTTACCTCTCCTTAGGGAGAGGTCAAAATTTGCCTAAGCAAATTTTGGGTGAGGGCGCGCTGAAGCAAAAATTAACTCCACGCGAAAATAATCGGCGCATCAATCTCCGGATGCAAACTCTGATGCACCGGGCAGGTATGTGCCGCATGCTCCAGTGCTGCACGATGCTCTGTTGCGATTCCTGCGGGCATCGTTACCTGTGCTGAAAGCCGCGCGATGCGACGTGGGGAAGCTTGCATTTCCTTCGTCACCGTCACCTGTGCACCTTCCATCGCCACCCCGAGCTTACGTGCCGTAATGCCCATCACGGTGAGGATGCAACTGCCGAGCGCCGTCGCCACCAAATCCGTCGGCGAGAAACTCTCGCCTTTGCCCTGGTTATCCTTCGGCGCATCGGTGGAAAGCTTGGTGCCGGATGGGCCATGCGTTGCCTCGCAATGCAAGTCGCCGGTGTAGGTGATGTTGATCGTGACCATGATGTTCTCCTTGTTCGTTCGCGGCAAACTCTCAGCTTGTCATCCCGTCTTTATGACGGGATCCGGCGCGCGCTAGCACAAGCAATACTACGGAAATGAATGGCTCGCTAGCCTCCAGACTCCGTCATCCGACGGGGTGACAACCAATTGCCGTGTAAAAAAAGCCAACGCAACATGAACAGATCGTCACTTGCGCGTGGTGCACCGCGGGACTAGATGGTGCGAAGAAAAGCAATCCGATAAGGAGAACCCCATGACCACCGCCAAAGCCTACGCCGCACAGAACGCCAAATCTCCCCTTGCGCCCTGTACCATCGAGCGCCGCTCGCCAGGGCCGAAAGATGTCGCCATCAGCATCGCCTATTGCGGCGTCTGCCATTCCGACATCCACCAAGCGCGCGACGAATGGGGCGGCAGTATGTTCCCGATGGTCCCCGGCCACGAAATCGTCGGCCATGTTACCGCCGTCGGCAAGGATGTAAAAAAATTCAAAGTCGGCGATGTCGTCGGCGTTGGCTGCATGGTCGATTCCTGCCGCAAATGCAGCTCCTGCAAAGATGACCTGGAACAATTTTGCGAAAACGGCATGGCCGTCACCTACAACGGCACCGAGATGGACCGCAAAACCCCCACCTTCGGCGGCTATTCCGATCATATCGTGGTGACGGAGGATTTTGTCCTCAACGTCCCCAAAAACCTACCGCTCAACGCCGTCGCCCCGCTGCTTTGCGCGGGCATCACCACCTACTCACCGCTACGCCACTGGAAGGTCGGCAAAGGCCAGAAAGTCGGCATCGTCGGCCTCGGCGGCTTGGGCCATATGGGCGTCAAATTCGCCCATGCGTTCGGCGCGCAGACTTACGTCATCACCACCAGCCCCAGCAAAAAAGCCGATGCTAAAAAACTCGGCGCGGATGATATTGTCATCTCCAAAGACGAAGCCGACATGGCCAAACATGCGGGCTCCTTCGATTTCATCCTGAGCACCATCTCTGCCAAATACGACATGGGCGCCTACCTCAACCTTTTGAAGCGCGACGGCACGATGGTCGTTGTCGGCGTGCCGGAGAAGCCGAACGAGCTGCACACCTTCTCCCTCATCATGGGCCGCAAATCGATTGCGGGCTCGCTGATCGGCGGCATCGCGGAAACACAGGAAATGCTGGATTTCTGTGGCAAACACAACATTGTCTCTGAAGTTGAGATGATCCCCATCCAAGACGTCAACAAGGCCTACGACCGGATGCTGAAAAGCGACGTGCGCTATCGCTTCGTGATCGATACAAAAAGCCTGGCAGCCTAAATTGCGCTAGAGAAGCTTCGTCATCTTGACGGTGGCAATCCCCACTTCCTCGAACGGCTCACCTTCCGCGCGATAGCCAAGCCTTTCATAAAACCCCTGCGCATAACAGCGCGCATTGCATTCGATGCTGGTGAAGAAATGATACCGCGCAAGCGCCTCGGCGAAATGCACGAGCGTGGCGCCGAAACCTTGATTTTGCACTTCCGGCGCAATCGCCATTTGCCGAAGTTTGATATGGGTCTCCGTTAAGGGCTTCAGCGTCACCGTGCCAATGACGCGATGATCGTCATCCCACACCACGCAATGCATTTGCGTCTGCTCACCCGCGACATCTTCTTCCCGTAATTTCATCCCAAGCGGCACGCGCAGCACCGCTTCGCGCAAGGCGCAGGCCTGGCGATAACCATCAGAATCGTAAGCAATGTTCTCTAAACGCATGGTAAGAAAAAGGGCCTCGAAATAAATGCACGAAAGCAAAAACTGTCATCAAACTGTCATATTTCAATGCTATAGTAAATTACCTAAAACTTTAGGAATTTTGAATCGCTATGAGTATTGGCCAATCCACCACGCGCACCACGCGCGACTTTCCCTTCCCGCATGTACTGCCGGGAAGTGGGGATGATGTGGACGCGCCAATCACCACACTCGACCCTGTACCGAGCGATGCTGAAGGCGCCATCAATAGCGAGTTGGGAAAACTCTCGCAGCAAGCTGACACATTGCAACATATCGCTGATCTACTGCGCGGCGTTGCCAACAGCGCGGAGGTAGCGCATATCGAAAGCCAA
>JBGAJE010000090.1:0-6901 GCA_044225085.1 Rickettsiales bacterium
GTCGCGGAAGACTTGATTGAAAAATGCCCGCGCCGCATGTTCCATCACCTTCGTGAGGTCAAGCCCCGCCGCCTTCAAACCCTCGATATCGCCCGCCGAAATGCCGTGGATGCGCTCCGTTGTCAGCACCCGCTTGGCGGTGCGCTCCCAATCGACACTCGGTACATAAAAATCCGCATCATCCTTCGTGTTCGCGCGCAGCTCTTCCGCGGCGGCGGCCTCAAAGCGCAAATCAAGCTCGATGCGCACGGTGTTGGCGAATGTCTCCACCACCTCCACCGGCTTCAGGCGGCGATAGCGCGGCAACCGCCGCTCAACCAGCCGCGCTAGCCAGAACATGAGGTCGATATCGCGCTGGAACGCCAGCTCGATGCGCGGCCGCAGCACTTTCACCGCCACTTCTTTGCCCTCCGGCGTCACCGCGAAATGCACCTGGGCGATGGAGGCAGCGGCGACCGGCACATCCTCAAAACTCGTAAACAATGTGGCGATGGGCGCGCCGAGCTGTTCTTCGATCATCTGCTTTGCGAGCGCCGAATCAAATGGCGGGAGGCTATCCTGCAGTTCCGTTAAATCTTCGGCGATGTCATCCCCAATCAAATCTGCACGCGTCGAGAGCGCCTGACCCGCCTTGATGAAACTCGGCCCCAACGCCTGAATCGCGAGCGACAAACGCTGCCCCCGCCGCAACCCACGGCGACGGCGCGCGATGAGGCGCAGCAGCGCCAGCATCAGCGGCGAAACATTCAGCGCTTCAAGCCCAAACAACGCATCGTAACGCGCGAGTGTCCAGGCAATTCCAAGCAGCCGAAGACTGTATTTAACGTTGGTTAGCATATCGATTGCTCACGGAACCAAGACTGTGTCATGCCGTCGCATGACGGCATCCGGAGCGAGCCTCTTGCTCCAGACCCCGTCATTCGACGGGGTGACAACGAGAAAGCTGTGCTCATATCTTCCACCCCTCATGAATCGCGACGGTGCCGAAGGTAAGGTTAGTGTAGCGCGCACGCGCGAAGCCGGCTTTTTGCATCATTTGCACCAGCGCATCTTGCTTCGGGAACATGCGGATGGATTCGATGAGATATTGGTACGAATCGCGATCTTTCGCTACGAGCTCGCCGATTTTGGGGATGACGTGGAAGGAATAGGCGTCATAAATTTTTGCCATGACGGGCACCGTCACTTTGCTGAATTCGAGGCAGAGAAATTGGCCGCCGGGCTTCAGCGCGCGATAAGCATCGTTCAGCGCTTGCTGGATGTTGGTGACATTGCGCAACCCAAACGCAATCGTAATCACATCGAGCGAATTATCCGGCACGGGCAGATGCTCCGCATTGCCGCACACCCAGCGCAAGCCTTGCGATTCGCCGCGATCAAACTGCCGATCACGGCCGACATTCAGCATGTCGTAGTTGATGTCGCACACCGTAACGTTCGCGCCGGTGCGGGCTTTGAGGCGCACGGCGATGTCGCCAGTTCCCCCCGCCAAATCCAGAATATCGGCAGCAGGCCCCGCCTGCACTTTGCGCACAAATTCATTCTTCCAAAGCCGGTGCAGCCCGCCGGACATCAGGTCGTTCATGATATCATAGCTCTCAGCGACGGAGGAAAACACGCCGCGCACCATGCCGACTTTTTCGTCAGCCGCCACTTTGCGGAAGCCGAAATTGGCTTCATCCGCCTGTGTGTGATCCGGTGCTTGGTCTTGTTTTGCTGCGCCCATCGCCCTACCTTCCGCGCACGCTGGTAGCGTGTTTTGCCCCGCCCCACAAGCACAAGTGAGTTACGGATGCCCGAATTACCCGAAGTCGAAACCACCCGTCGTGGATTGCTGGCGGCGATTGGCGGCAAGCGCATCACCAAGGTCGAAGTTCGCCGCCACGATTTGCGCACGCCAGTGCCAAAAAGGCTGGTGAAAGCCGTCACCGGCACGCGCATTACCGATATCCGCCGCCGCGCGAAATACCTGCTGATGGACCTCGATTCCGGCGAAACGCTGCTTGCGCATCTGGGCATGTCTGGCAGTTTCCGCATCGAAAAAGAAAAAAATTATAACACCAAAACCCACGACCACGTGGTTTTGACGCTGGAAAACGGCGTTTTGGCTGTCTTTCACGATCCGCGGCGATTTGGACTTATCGAGCTGATGAAGCCAGGGGAGGAGGGGACGCATTCACTGCTCATCCATCTAGGTCCAGAGCCACTTTCCAAGGATTTTTCGGTAAAATACCTAGCGGCCCAACTCGCCCGCCGCAAAGGGCCCATTAAACCGACATTGATGGATCAAAAACTCGTCGTCGGTGTCGGCAATATCTACGCCAGCGAAAGCCTATTTCTATCGAAAATTCATCCATTTATACCATCGCGCGATGTAGCAAAAAAATCCCCCGACATTATCACTGCCATCCGCACCACGCTCGAAGCTGCGATTACCTCCGGCGGATCGACCCTGCGCGACTATGTCGGCGCGAGCGGTGAGGGGGGATATTTTCAGCATCGTTTTCAAGTTTACGGACGCGATGGAAAGCCCTGTTTTGAATGCGGCACCACCATCGAAACTGCAGTACAGACGGGGCGCGCGACCTACTGGTGCCCTGAGTGCCAGCAAATCCGCGCCAGGCGGCACAAAACCTAGGTTTTTTCGATGTTTTTTGCGTCAAGAATTTTCTTTTTTTGGGCCATAAAGAAAAGCGCTTGACGGGTGCCATCACCCCCGTTAGGTTCCCCCTCCTCGGCAACGAGCATTGAACAACAAAGTGGGTTTACCATGGCACATCATAAGTCGGCAAAAAAACGTATTCGCCAGACTGCTACTCGGACGGCTGTTAACCGTTCACGGATGACCCGGATTCGTACCTTCGTGAAAAAGGTCGAAGCCGCGATCGCGGGTGGCAACGCAGGCGAAGCGCAAGCAGCATTAAAAGCGGCACAACCTGAAATCATGCGTGGTGTTTCCAAAGGCGTTCTCGCCCTAGGCACGGCATCGCGTAAGGTGAGTCGTTTGACCAAGCGGGTGAAAGCCCTCTCGGCCACTGCATAAGCCTCCGGCCTTAAAATTTTATAATTAGCTTTGTGTGTGTCGCGGCCCATGTGGGTGCGCAATCCCTTTTCGTTGTCTGAATTCTTCGGGCAATGGCAACCTTTGAATTTGTATCTAGGTATGTCTATGGCTTTTGCTGCGCGTATGGATCAACCCCTTTATGCTGGCGACGTGTCGCCTGCCGACGCGTGGAGCGTACTCGGCAGTAACAAGTCGGCACAGTTGGTTGATGTGCGTACGCAAGCAGAATGGGCATTTGCGGGCATTCCCTCGCTCGATTCCGTCGGCAAAACCGTCAAGACCATTTCCTGGAAATTCTACCCCAATTACGATCTTAATCCACGCTTCGTCGAGCAGCTGGAAGCCGCCGTGCCGGATAAATCCGCCCCGCTTTACTTCCTCTGCAAAACCGGCGGCCGCTCGGCGGATGCCGCAATTGCTGCGACTGCTGCAGGCTACAAAGCTTGCTACAACATCGAAGGCGGGTTTGAGGGCGACATTAACACTAACCACCAACGCGGGCAGGTGAATGGCTGGAAAGCCATGCGCCTTCCGTGGCAGCAGGCCTAAGGTGGCAACCATTGAGTAAAAATTTGAATCAACAGTAACAACAACAAAAAACAGGTAAGGCAAACAAACACTATGAACGAGATTTCTTCTATCCAAACCCGCCGTCCGGATCACTATGCTCGCTGGGAGCGCGTGCGCGAGCGTTTACGCGTCAGCTACGGCGAAGCCATCTTCAAAAGCTGGCTCCAACCGTTGAAACTGGCCGACGTGAAAAACGGCCAAGCCATGATCACCGTGCCCACGCGCTTCATGCGTGAATGGATTATCGCCCATTATGCCGACAACATCCTGCGTTTCTGGTGCCAGGAAGACCAAACCGTTCACTCGGTCGATATTTTTGTGAAGCCCGAGCCCGTCGCAGTCGCCGGCGCCGCGCAGCCACAATCATCACCCCAAACTTCACCCGCGGGTCTCGAAGCCGCCATGCTCGGCCAAGCCGCAAACGAAGACAAGCCGATCAACCCGGATGCGATTTCCGCACCGCTCGACCCCCGCTATACGTTTGATAACTTCATCGTCGGCAAACCCAATGAACTCGCGCACGCTGCCGCCCGCCGCGTCGCAGATTCGGCAACGGTTTCGCCTGGCTGCAACCCGCTCTTCATCTATGGCGGCGTTGGCCTCGGCAAAACGCACCTGATGCATGCGATCGCCTGGCATATCCGCAAAACGGACCCGGCGCGCAAAGTGGTTTACCTCTCGGCTGAAAAATTCATGTATCTGTTCATCCGCGCGATTCGCACGAAGGATACGATGTCGTTCAAGGAATATTTCCGTTCCGTGGATGTGCTGATGGTGGATGATGTGCAATTCATCTCCGGCAAGGATTCAACGCAGGAAGAATTCTTCCACACCTTCAACGCGCTGGTCGATCAAAACAAGCAACTCATCATCAGCGGTGACCGCTCGCCGGCCGATCTCGAAGGCATGGAAGAGCGCGTGCGCAGCCGCCTCGGCTGGGGCCTGGTGGCGGATGTTCACGCTACCACCTACGAACTTCGCCTCGGCATTCTGCAGTCGAAGCTCGAGAAAATGCCGAACTCCCACGTGCCCACGCGCGTGCTTGAGTTTCTCGCCCACAAAATCACCAGCAACGTGCGTGAGCTCGAAGGCGCGCTCAACCGCGTCGTCGCGCATTCCACGCTGGTCGGCGGCGCCGTCACGCTCGAATCGACGCAGGAAGTCCTCCACGACATCCTCCGCGCGAATGACCGCCGCATCACCATCGAGGACATCCAGAAAAAAGTCGCTGCGCATTTCAACATCAAGGTGAGCGACATGCACTCGGCCCGCCGTTCGGTAGCGATCGCCCGTCCACGCCAAATCGCGATGTACCTCGCGAAGAAGCTGACGACGAAATCGCTGCCCGAAATCGGCCGCAAATTCGGCGGTAAGGATCACACCACCGTCATGCACGCCGTCAAACGCATCGACGAACTCTCCCGCGGAGACAAGGAATTTGCCGATGACGTCGAACTCCTGATGCGCATGCTGCAAAGCGCGGCGTAGCCACGCGTCATGCTGAACTTGATTCAGCATCCATCAAGGAGCGTCTGCGACGGAATATCTCTTTTTGATGGATCCTGAAACGAGTTCAGGATGACGGTTGGTCAAGTTTAGATGGTGCAATTAAAAAAAGGCAGGAGCCACAAACTTCTGCCTTTTTCATTGCAATAGTCATCCCAATTGAAACACTTCCATTTTGTCATTCCCGCGAAAGCGGGAATCTCCTTAGTTGTTACAGGAAGTGGATTCCCGCTTTCGCGGGAATGACAAGGTCATAATTTTAACGTGAGTAGTTTAACGTGAGCGGCAATAACCAGCACGCCTTACCGAGGTGGAAAAGGCATATCCTGCGGCGGCTGCTCCTGCCGTCGGTTATATTCATAAAGGCCCCAACCCGCCGCCGCTAGCGCACCCATGCCGAGGGCTGCTTTGGCGCGGGAGAAATTTTTCACCTCGGAAACGGTGGTGCTCGGCGTATACCGCGCAGCCGCGCGCACGGGTGCCGGGCTTGGCGGCACACCATGCTCAAACTCCTCCACGGCATCCCCGACTGCATCGGAAACTGCTTTCGGTTTCCTCAACCCCAGTCTCTCTAGCAACCCTTTGCGCGCAGGCGCGGCTTCCTCGACAGCACCCGGCAAAAGCCGATCAGCTCCGTCTACATGAATGCCAGAACCTCCCTGCGGTGCTGGCGGATGGCGTACTGGCCCAGGTAGCTCTGCTAGGGGTTCCCCCAAGCCTTCCAACCCAACAGGTGGTTCAGGGTATAGCCCCGCATGTGGCGGCTCCGGATATGGCTCTGGGTGTGGCAGCTCAGCCGGATGGCCGTCACCGTATCCCAACTCAGCTAGTTCTTCAGCAGAAGGAGGGGCGGGGGCTGGTTCAGGAACATCCACACGGCCACTCCGCCTTTCATCCAATTTCGCTTTGACTCTCTCCCAAAGAGTCCGCCGACCCTTCGGCAGCGCCGCTTCAACCTCTTCAACGAGGGCTAATGGCGCAGCATGAGGGATATGTGGCGCATGGATCTCGACAAACTCGCAATGAGGATTTCTTGAATGAACATCGCCCGCAAGCTTGAAAGAAAATTGCCGACCTCCAAGCGATGGAATCGAGAAGGTATGAAGGGATTCTTCTCCCGCACGACTCGCGCGAACGAGAGCTTCATATTTACCTTCTATTTCCTGCTTGAGGAGGATTCTTTCTGCCTCGGATATATTGCCGCCCTCGATGCGCAGTCTCGGCATTCGATCAGGGTAGCATTCCAATGTAATCTTTAACGGGCTCTTCGCCGCTGCCAAAGGTGCAGCCGGGGCAGGTGAGCTTGCTGGCGACCTCCCCGCTTGCACGCGCTCGAGCAGCGAGCGTCCTCCCTCCGGCCGCGGAATTAGCGGGGTAGGATGGGCTGCACGCGCTTTTACTAAAGCATCTAAAGTACTCCGGTCCTTCGCTATATGATCAGCAAGCACCTCTTTAAAATCAGCAGATGCAGCAAGCTCAGGAAATGCCCCCTTAAGCTTCTCTTCAAAAGCGAGAAGCTCGTTATTACCAAATGGGCCTTCGATACGGCGTCTAATTCGGTCCATCGCAAAGTCTGTCATCCCTTTGTTTGCAAATGCGGATGCACAGAGTGTCTGTATTTCACTAGGAAGTAGCAACTCACCTGCCTTGAGTGGGAGAAGCTCGTGTATTTTACCAACAAGCCCATGCTGCTCTAAAAATGCATGAAACGCATCAAAAGCCGCGCTCCGGGCTTCTCTCGCGGCAATAAGGTCTGGATGC
>JBGAJE010000091.1:0-6839 GCA_044225085.1 Rickettsiales bacterium
CCCCTCCTTGCGCCAACGCGATCACATCCATATAGCCTTCACAGATGATAAGCTGCCGCGCGTCAAACGCCGCTCGCCGCGCAAGATCGAGATTGAACAACTGCCGCCCCTTATGAAACAGCGGCGTCTCCGGCGAGTTGAGATATTTCGGCGCTTCCGCATTCGGTTCGCCCGGCAGCACACGCCCGCCAAACGCAATCACCCGGCTTTTGCGATCGCGGATGGGAAACATCAACCGCCGCCGAAACCGCGCATACGGCGCCCGGTCATCGACCTGAATCAACATCCCGGTCTCGATCAGCTGCGCCTCGGTGATGCCAAGCGGCTTCATCGCGCGCGTCAACGCATCACGATCCGCCGGCGCATATCCCAATCGAAATTTCGATTGCGTCTCATAGCTCAGTCCACGCTCGGCCAGATAGCGGCGCGCGATATCGCCCTCACTCGTCTCTTCCAATTGCTGCTCGAACCAAGCGGTGACCGATTTCATCACCTCATATAAGGATTGCTGCTTATGTTCCCGCTCGACCTCGGCCACCGTCGCCCGGGGGATGGCAAGGCCCGCCTGACCGGCCAGTTTTTCAACCGCCTCTCGGTAGCCTAAATGCTCATAATCCATCGTAAAACCAATAACATCACCATGGGCCCCACAGCCAAAGCAGTGGAAGAACCCCTTCTCATCATTCACCGTAAAAGAAGGGCTTTTCTCCTTGTGAAATGGGCATAAAGCGTGAAATTCCCGCCCGGCCCGGCGCAGCGGAATCGCCCGCCCCACCACTTCGGAGACCCGTAAGCGATTGCGAATTTCCTCGATAAATGACTGAGGATACTTCATAATTTAACTAAACAACCCGCCAGAACGCATGTGGATAAAAATTATTTTTGGGGATAACCATACGCCCTATTGACCAAGGCCATCCCATCTACCTATGCTGACCTTACTGCGGCGCCACGACGCCAGCAACAAGAACAACCAAACCACCAACAATAAAAAAAATAGGTAACCTCGATGAGCAATGCTTGGAGCAACAGTGAGTTGCCGGATTTTCTGCAAGTAGGCGAAGAGCTTTTACCATTGGTAATTCGCCGTCACCAACGCGCGAAACGTATCTGCTTGCGCTACAATCCGACCGACCACGCGATCTCACTCACCTTACCCCGCCACACGCGTGTGAGCGACGGGCTACATTTCCTCGTGCAAAAAAGCGAGTGGTTGATTTCCACCCTGCAAGACATGCCGAGCAAAAAACAAATCAAGCCCGGCGTCGTCATCCCGCTACTCGGCAAACGTGTCCGCATCAAGCATGATCCGAACCTCACCCGTAAATGGATCGTGAAAGACGACGTGCTTTATGTCGCCGGCAGCCGCAGCGAGTTCAGCGCCCGTGTTACCGAAGCGCTGAAGCAAATTGCCCGCGCAACCCTCACCAATCTCGCCACCCGCGATGCCGCGCGCATCGGTCGCCGCATCAACCGCGTGAGTGTACGGGATACGCGTAGCCGCTGGGGCAGCTGCTCATCCACCGCACGCCTGTCATTCTCCTGGCGCCTAATCTTCGCCCCGCGCGAAGTGATGAACTACGTCGTCGCGCATGAAGTCGCGCATCTGCGTCACATGAACCATTCCGATGCGTTCTGGAATGCAGTCAGCGTCCTCTGCCCGGATTACGAAGCCGCCAAAGACTGGCTCAAACTCCACGGCAAAGACCTCTACCGCTTCAACGCGTAGGATTTCTAAGCTGAATCGCGCAACGCCTGCGCCGAGGCTAATGGCATCTCAAACAGCACATCCCCGCGCACATAGCGCGCACGTTCCTCTGCGCTCATCGCAATCTCGGTAAATCCTTCACTGCGATAAAGCGTGCAAGCGGGCACCAGTCGCGTATTGGTAAAAATCTTGAGTGTATGCGCCCCACGTTCCCGCGCTCGCTGAGTACAATGGCGCAGCAAGGCCCGTGCCACCCCAAGTCCACGCGCTTTTTCATCCACGCCAAGCTTGGTGAATTCAAATACCCCCGGTGCAAAATTGAGAATCGCCGCCGTACCAATCACTGCGCCAGCATGCTGCGCAAACCAAATCTCGCCACCCGGTGCAATGATCATTTTCTCCGGCTGGCTGAGCACCAGCTCATCAATCGGCTCAATGGTGAAATAGTCTTCAATCCACGCCCGGTTGAGCCGGTCAAATACCGGTGCATGAGCCACATCATAGGGAAGCATCGCGATAGTCATATTCACTCCGAAAACTGCAATTCCGCAAGGCGGCGATAGAGCGCGCTGCTGGCCAGCAACTGCGTGTGCGTCCCCGCCTCTTCAATTTTTCCGCCATTAAGCACGATGATCCTGTCCGCATTCACTACCGTCGCCAACCGGTGCGCGATCACCAATGTCGTGCGTTCCTTCATGATTTTCTCAAGCGCCGCCTGAATTGCTGTTTCATTCTCCGCATCCAGTGCCGACGTCGCCTCATCGAGCAGCAGCACAGACGGATTCCGCACAATCGCGCGCGCAATCGCAATTCGTTGACGCTGCCCGCCAGAAAGCCGCACGCCTTTCTCGCCGAGATACGTATCCACCCCATCCGGCAACGCCTCAATGAAATCCAGTGCCGACGCCACCTGCATTGCGTCATAAATCTCCGAATCCGTCGCCTCCGGCTTACCGATGCGCACATTATCCCACGCCGTTGCCGAGAAAATCGTCGCATCCTGCGGCACGAGGCCAATATGGCTACGCCATTCGCGCGGCGTCAGCGTGCGTACATCATGCCCATCAATGCGGATGAGACCGAACTGCGGATCGTAAAACCGGAGCAGCAATTGAAAAATTGTCGTCTTCCCCGCGCCCGATGGACCCACGATCGCCACTGTCTCCCCCGGCTCAATGCGGAATGAAACGTTGGAAAGTGCCGCCACTTCCGGCCGCGATGGGTAATGAAATGTTACATGTTCGAATGACAAACGCCCCTGCGGCGGCTTAGTAAATACATACGGCTCCGGCGGTGCGGTGATTTCCGGCTCGAGCTGCATCAATTCCATCAACCGCTCGGTTGCCCCGCCAGCACGTTGCAGCTCACCAACAATCTCGCTCACGGCGCCAATCGCACCCGCCACCACTACCGCATAGAAAATAAACGCCGAGAGATCGCCCGACGTAATGCGATGCGCCACCACATCCTGCCCGCCGATATAAAGCACCGTAATAATCGCGCCAAACACCAGGCAAATCACAATCGCCGTTAGCATCGCCCGCATCCGAATGCGCGAGAGCGCCGTCGCCATCGTCTCTTCCACCAACGCACCAAAGCGTGCATTCTCCGCATCCTCGAGTGCCATGGCATGAACCGTGCGAATCGCGCCGATTGTCTCCTCCGCATGCGAAGCGATGTCACCGACTTTATTCTGCGTCGCGCGCGACAATGCCCGCACCCGCCGCCCCAACACGATAATCGGCAAAATGACCAGTGGCAGCATGATCAGCAAATATTCCGACAGCTTCACACTCGTAATGATGAGCAGCGTAAACCCGCCGATAAACAACAACGTATTACGCAAAAAAATCGAAACCGATGAGCCCACCACCGTCTGCAGCAAGGTCGTATCCGTCGTAATTCGTGAGAGTAAATCCCCCGTCCGCGTCGTCTCGAAATACGCCGTATGCATGGCGAGCACCTTGGCAAACACGTCACGGCGAATATCTGCCACCACCCGTTCACCCACCCAGGAAACGAGCAAGTAACGCATATACGTCGCGACCGCGAGCGCCACAATGACACCGAGCAAAATCAAATACCCTTGGCTCAGCAATTGCTGATCGCCTTTGGTGATCCCTTCATCGATGAGATACCGCAACGCCGACCCCATCCCAAGCACCCCCGAAGAGGTGAACACCAATGCCACTGAGGCGCCAATCACCTTCGCCCGGTACGGTCGCAGATAGCGCATCAAATAGCGCAAGCTGCTGATATGTCCCTTCGGTGCGAGTTCATTTGTCATAAGATAATATCAATACCTTCCGCTGCCAGTTCACTGCGTAGCAGATCGTAAAGCAACCGGCCATCGGGTAAATACCACCGTTGCTCTGTCTCATCATAGGAAAAATGCAACCCGCCCGACACGGGCGACGCCAGCCATAGTTGCTGCGACGGCGCATGCTTGCTCATCAAATAAACCCGCCCGCTCTCGGCCATAATCGTCAGCACCCCACCGGTCAGGTCCAAATCCTCAAGCGCACCAGCCTCGAACGCATCGTCGAGCTGGTCAAAGCAATGCATCAAGGTCGCATCCGTAATCGCATGGTAACGGGTTTCATCCATACGGGATGCAATAGCAGGTCGGTGGGGGGAGGCAAGTCACACATGCACATCACATTTTTATAGGAGTTCGTTAAAATATAGGCTAGGAAGCGCCAATGCCCGAAAAATCGAAACCCAGAAAACGCCGCCCCAGCGCCAAGCCACGCCCACGCGTGAGCTACCAAGGCAATCCCGCTTATCGTGGCGCACGGCGACGCGGCAAAGCGCGCATCAACCTTTCAGCACTGTTCGCGCGTATCACCACACGCCGCCAGTTATTTATTTACGGCCTGCGCTTTTTCATGGCTTGCTGCATTATACTCGGCCTAAGCGTGATTTACTTCGCCCGTAACCTGCCGGATATTCACGCGCTCGAAACCATCAAAAAACAACAAGGCATTACCATCGAAACTGAAGACGGCCACGTCATCGCTAATTACGGCGATGTTTATGGCAGCTACCTTACCTATGACGAACTCCCCAAATCCCTCGTTCAAGCCGTTATCGCCACCGAAGACCGCCGCTTCTTCGAACATCACGGCGTTGATTTCTGGGGCATCGCCCGCGCGATGATGATCAACGTCGCGCATGGCCACCTCGTGCAAGGCGGTTCAACCATCACCCAAC
Organism: Rickettsiales bacterium; assembly: GCA_044225085.1. GTDB lineage: Bacteria > Pseudomonadota > Alphaproteobacteria > Rickettsiales > UBA3002 > QFOX01. Next base: position 4,922 of record JBGAJE010000091.1, read on the forward strand.
AAGTCGCCAAAAACGTCTTCCTCACGCCGGAGCGCTCCCTCAGCCGCAAAATGCAGGAAATGATTCTCGCCTTCTGGCTTGAAGGCCACTTCACCAAAAAAGAGATCATGGCGATCTACCTCAACCGCGTCTATCTCGGTGCCGGCACGTTCGGGGTGGATGCTGCCGCCCACCGCTACTTCAATAAAAGCGCGCACGATCTGAACCTCTACGAATCCGCCCTTATGGCAGGCCTGCTCAAAGCACCCTCGCGTTACTCCCCTGCCGCCAACGTTGATCGTGCGCGCGAGCGCGTGCATCAAGTGCTGCTTAACATGGTCGATGCCGGTTACCTCAAACAAAAAGACGTCGCCCCCACCATGACGAACTACACCAAATCCGCCGCCCACCAGGTTGAAGGCGGCGATGTGCGCTACTTCACCGATTGGGTGGTCGATGAAATCCCCAACTACGTCGGCCAGGTTGATGAGGACATGATCGTCACCACCACCCTCAATCCAACCCTGCAATCTCAAGGGCAGGATGCCTTGCAAAATACCATCAGCATGCAAGGTGGCGATAAAAACGTCAGCCAAGGCGCCCTCGTCGCCATGGACCCCGACGGTGCAGTGCGTGCCATGGTTGGCGGCCTCTCTTACGCTCAAAGTCAATATAACCGCGCCGCCCAAGCCAAGCGCCAGCCAGGTTCCGTATTTAAAATCTTCGTCTACCTCGCCGCCCTCGAAGCGGGGATGACGCCGCAATCCACCGTCGAAGATGCTCCGATCTCCCTCCAGGTCGGCAACAAAATTTGGACGCCGGATAACTTCAGCAACGGCAAATATCTCGGCGAAATCCCGATGGTCGAAGCATTGCGTAACTCGCTCAACACCGTCTCAGTACGCCTCAGCCAATATGCCGGTATCGATCACGTCGCCCAAATGGCCATGCGCCTCGGTGTGCCAAATATCCCGGCCCATCCCTCGATCGCACTTGGCGCGGTAGAAGCAACGCTGCTTGAAATGACCGGCGCCTACGCCCACCTCGCCAATGGCGGCAATCAAGTGCAGCCTTACGGCATCCTCAGTATCCGCCTACGCAGCGGCGACGAGCTTTACAAACGCGAACCCAAAGACGCTCCGCAAGTCCTCGCCAGCGGCACCGTGCAAATGATGAACTATATGTTGCTCGATGTCGTGCAACGCGGCACCGGCACCAAAGCCGCCCTTGGCGGCCGCCCCGCTGCCGGAAAAACCGGCACCAGCTCCGACTATAAAGACGCCTGGTTCATCGGCTTCACGCCTCAACTCGTCGCCGGTGTTTGGATCGGGAATGACGACAACCGGCCGATGAAAAAAGTCACCGGCGGCTCCATCCCCGCCCTCATTTGGCATGACTTCATGACCCATGCGATGGATGGCAAACCCGTCCGCGGCATCCCTAATAGCCCCTCCTCGAGTGACGGTCTCTTCCCATGGCTTTTCGGTGGCTCGAACGATCGTCCGGTCGATACTTCCATCCCCACCACTATCCCGGAAGATGCCCCCTTCGCACGCCAAATTCCCACGGCTGATAGCCCGCTGCCCGAGCAACCCCCCGCGCCTGTCATTCAAGCAGATCGCCCAGTCGTAGCCCCTACTGCGCCCACACCAGCCCCCGCGCAGCAACAGGACACACTCACACCCGAGTTCTGGGACAAGCTCATGAAAAAAGCCCCCACGATCGATAGGCGCAAAGTGGAATACACTTACCCAAGTGATACAAGACACTAGGTCAATATTTTAATCTGCTATTTCAGGAATACATCCGCGCGATCACCATCGCCGCTAGGGATTTGATTGCCCAACGCTTGCACGTTGATGCTGAGCTGATTCACGCCCTTACTAATCAAGAATGCCCGAATCTGTAGCGCACGCGATAGTGAAATCCGTCGCGCTAC
>JBGAJE010000092.1:0-6930 GCA_044225085.1 Rickettsiales bacterium
AGGATGGGGTTTATATCGAAGCGGGGGACGATAATAATCTCATCGTGCAAAAACTCATTAATAACCCTGAGGCGTTGGGGCTTTTTGGCTATAGCTTCCTCGATACCAACGCGGCGCTTATCAAGGCTAACCCAGTGGATGGGGTGATGCCGAGCGAGCAAGCAATCATCGACAATCAATATCATGTCGCACGCAGCCTGTATATTTACATCAAAAACGCGCATTTGGGGAAAACGCCCGGTCTGCGCGAATTTGCGCAGGAACTCACTTCGAATGCGGCGACGGGGGAAGATGGGTATTTGGTGATGAAAGGTCTCATTCCGCTGCCGGCCGCCAAACATGAGGCGATGAAGAAAATCGCGGCAGGGTTAGATTAATTACACATCCAACGCTTCACGGAATTTATCACCGTAGAGCTCGGTTTGCTCGCGGATGAATTTAAAGCGCAGCTCGGGTTTTTTGCCCATGAGCTGGTTCACGCGCTCGGCGGTTTCTTCCGTATCGGAATCGTCGATCAGCACTTTTAGCAGCGTGCGTTTTTTCGGGTCCATCGTGGTTTCTTTGAGCTGCGGCGCGGTCATCTCGCCGAGGCCTTTGAATCGGCCGATATCTATTTTGCTTTTATGCTTCACTGCCAGCTGGGCAACCATTTTGTCTTTGCTCGCATCATCCTGCGCGTAATAGGTCTGGTTACCGGCGGTGATACGGTAAAGTGGCGGTTGCGCCAAATATAGGTGACCATTGCTAATCAGCTTCGGCATTTCTTGGTAGAAGAAGGTCATTAGCAGCGAGGCGATATGCGCGCCGTCCACGTCCGCGTCGGTCATAATCACGACTTTTTCGTAACGCAGTGCGGCGATGTCGAACTGGCTGCCGGTGGAAACACCGAGCGCTTGCATCAGGTCCGAAATCTCCTGGTTGCCGCGGATTTTGTCGATCGTGGCGCTGGCGACGTTGAGAATTTTTCCACGTAACGGTAGCACAGCCTGCGTCTCGCGCTCGCGCGCTTGTTTGGCCGAACCACCTGCCGAATCACCCTCGACGAGGAAGAGTTCCGTGCCTTGCGGAATGCTGCGGGTGCAATCGGCCAGTTTGCCGGGCAGGCGCAGGCGCGAGGTGACATTCTGGCGTTTGACGTTTTTCTCCTGCTTGCGGCGCAGGCGCTCCTCGGCTTTGAAAATAATGTAATCGATCAGCGCATTGCCTTGCGCAAGGTCGCCGGAGAGGAAATGGTCGAACGGGTCGCGTACGGCATTTTCTACCAACCGCGCGGCATCGTTGCTGACGAGCTTATCTTTCGTCTGGCCCTGGAATTGTGGGTCTTTGATGAAGAGCGACATGATCACAATCGCGCCTGCCATTACATCGTCCGCCATAATCGTCGCGGCGCGTTTGTTTTTCGTCATGTCGCCAAAGGCGCGCAGGCCCTTGGTCAGCGCTGCACGTAACCCTTGCTCGTGCGTGCCACCTTCAGGGGTGGGGATGGTGTTACAGAAGAGCGAATTGTAGCCGTCTTCCTCGTCGCGCTGCCAGGCGATGGCCCACTCGACGCGGCCTTTGCCGTCGGCCAAATCGGCCTCGCCGCTGAATTGGGTGACGATGGCTTTGCCCTCAATCTCCTGTGCCAAAAAGTCGCTGAGGCCATTGAGGAAGTGAATCGTCTCTTCCGCCGGCACTTTGCTGCCATCAGCAATTAGCGATGGGTCGCAGCTCCAGCGAATCTCGACGCCACGGAATAGGAACGCTTTGGAACGAATCAGCTTATAAACTTTCTCCGGTCGGAATTTTGCCTTAGGGCCGAAGATTTCAGCATCTGGGTGGAAGGTGATGCCCGTGCCACGGCGATTTTTGATTTGGCCAGCGTTCTTGAGTTTGCCCTGCGAAAGCCCGCGGCTGTAGCTTTGCTTATAAAGCTGCCCCTCGCGCGCGACTTCGACATCCAACCGATCCGACAGCGCATTCACCACCGAAATCCCCACGCCATGCAAACCGCCGGCGGTGTGGTAGACTTTGTCGTTGAATTTCCCGCCTGCGTGCAGTGTGGTGAGGATCACCTCAAGCGCGGAAGTTTTGGGGAATTTGGGGTGTGGATCGATCGGAATTCCCCGGCCATTATCGCGGATGGTGACCACGTTATCCGGGTGCATTTCGACTTCGATCCAGCTTGCATGACCGGCGACAGCTTCATCCATCGCGTTGTCGAACACCTCGTTGATGAGGTGGTGCATCGCGTTTTCGTCATTCCCGCCGATATACATGCCGGGGCGGCGGCGGACGGGCTCGAGCCCCTCGAGCACTTCGATATGCTCGGCGGAATAATTGGACGACGCAGGCTTCGCTTTCGCGGATTTGAATAAGTCGGACATAGGCAGCGTTTATAGCGGCAAAATGGCCGGTTGCAAGGGTTTCTGCGGGGTTTTTACTTGGGCGGTGGTTGCGTCGATTTGGGCAGTTGGGCGCTCGTGTTTCAGGGCGTAGGCGACGGAGAGCGGCACAATGGCTGCCCCACAGCTGACGAGGTGAGGGATCGCGGCGGCGATTAGCCCCGTGCCGCCTGCGCTGGCTGCCATTTCTGCACTGCCGAGGGTACCATTCAGGCCGCCGACCAGCCCATTCACAACGGAAAAACTCACTGGCAAGAGGCTGACAAGAAAGGTCAATCCTACACTGATACCAGTGAGGAGGGAAGGCAATGCGATGAGAATGCTGGTGGTTAGTGCGGTGTAGCGGATCACTTTACTCCAGTGAAAATCTGTAGCGGTTTCGCGTTTGGCCATCCAGTTGGCGAGCAGCACGCCACCGATGCCAATGACACCGGTCGCCGTGATTGCTGCCCATCCGCCAGAAGCTAGTGATTCGCCGATGCCTGGAATTTGGCTGAAACCGCTTTGCAGCGCCCCGGCGAGACCTGAACCAGTAGCAGCAACGCCGTGGGTATGAAAAATATCGATGGCCGCTTGTGCAGCGGCTTGGCTACCGCTGTAAATGGTTGGCAAAATATAAGGAGCCGCGATCACTGCACCAATACCGCCGAGCGCTATCAGCGGCCAAAGGCTTCGGTGAGCGTGGGTGGTATCGTTATGCTCGGCGTGGGGCATTGCGTACGAGGTTGGCCGATGGTTGTTCGCGTATCTTGATCGGCTCGCCGTTTTCGAGCAATACTCTGCCGCTGCTGATGACGGCCTTTTCTGATCCTTGGCCTTGGATTCTGCTCAGGAGGCCTAACATGGTTCCGATTTCATAAATTTTATCGGGTGTATTATTGCGTGCCGCTGGGGACACGACTGTGCCTTCAAGTTTTCTTCCATCAATATAGATATTCGGGTCAGGCGAGCCTGGCCAGCCATTGATGACGTAAAGTATCGCATTATTCTGTTTTGCTAGCGTCTCTAATTCATCAAATTTGTGTGATCCGCAGCCTTGAAACCCGATAACCACTAGTGCCCGGCCCGTTAATGGAATTCCTGCCATCGCGAGCGCTGCTTTTGGGTCTGTGCCATAGGCTGCCTCTTGCCATGAAGCGGCGGCAGTGGCTTCATGCAGCACGGTGGCAGGTAGTGATTTTACTGGCTCTGTCATGGGGTCATTCCTTGCGCGCATGCATAGAGTATTTCTATGCGATGTGTATGACAGTTTGATGACAATCGGTGGTTTTAAGCCGCTTGGATAACCTCGGCAGGCAAAAGGATCACAATCTCTCGCGCAATTTTCTCAGCGATGGCTAAGCGCTCCTCATCGCTGGTTGTATCCGCCGCGATGAAGAGGGTTTGATCGGCCCGCAATTTAATGCGTGCGGGATTTTTGGCGATGTGGGCGATCAGGGCATCGGGCGCGGCGAATTTGTTGTTGCGGAAGGCGAGGACAATGCCTTTTGGCCCCGCATCCAGTCGCGCGATACCGGCTTGTTTACACAGCAGTTTGATGGAGAGGGTGGCGATGAGGTGCTCGACTTCCTTCGGCGTTGCTCCAAACCGATCAACGAGTTCGGCGGCAAAGCTTTCGAGTTCGGCTTGAGTCGCTAATCCTGCTGCGCGGCGGTAGAGGCTGAGGCGGAGGGGGAGGTCTTCGACGTATGTTTCCGGGATGAGGACCGACATGCCGAGGTTGATTTGTGGGCTCCAGCTATCCGGCGTTTCTTCGTCGCCGCGCACGTCTTTGCGGCGCTTCATGTCGGCAATGGCTTCCTCAAGCATGGCCTGGTAGAGCTCGATCCCAACTTCTTTCACATGTCCGGACTGCTCCTCGCCCAGCAAATTGCCGAAGCCGCGGATGTCCATATCGTGGCTGGCGAGTTGGAAACCGGCGCCCAGCGCGTCGAGCTGTTGCATGACCTCGAGCCGGCGTTCTGCCTCGCGGTTGAGTTTTTTGCCATGGGGGAGGGTGAGATAGGCATAGGCGCGGGTTTTGCTGCGTCCGACGCGACCACGGAGTTGATAAAGCTGTGAGAGACCGAACATATCGGCGCGGTCGATAATCATCGTGTTGGCGGTCGGGATGTCGATACCGGATTCGATGATAGAAGTGGAAAGCAGCAAGTCATATTTGCCGTCGTAGAATTCGTTCATGGTTTTATCCAGTGCAGCGGCACCCATTTGGCCGTGGGCGGCGACGATTTTAATTTCGGGAACGAGCGTTTCCAGTTTTTGGCGCAGCTCCGCCATGTATTTCACGCGTGGGGTGACGACGAAGATTTTCCCACCGCGGTGATATTCGCGCAGGATGGCTTCGCGTAGCACCACTGGGTCATAGGGCATCACATAAGTGCGCACTGCGAGGCGGTCGACCGGCGGGGTGGTGATGAGGGAGAGTTCGCGCACGCCGGAAAGTGAGAGTTGCAGTGTGCGGGGGATGGGGGTGGCGGAGAGCGTCAGCACGTGGATGTTGGATTTGAGTTGCTTCAGCTTTTCTTTCTGCGCGACGCCGAAATGTTGTTCTTCATCCACAATCAGCAAGCCGAGATTATGAAACTGTACCCCCGCAGCGAGCAGCGCGTGGGTGCCGATGACGATATGGACTTTACCCTCCGCCAGTGCGGTTTTGGTGGCGGCGGCATCCTTCGCGTTGGTGAGGCGCGAGAGCATACGGACACAGAATGGCAAATCGCGGAAACGCGCGGTGAAGGTGTGGAAATGCTGACGGGCGAGCAGGGTGGTGGGGGCGATAATGGCGACTTGCATGTTTTGGCTGGCGGCGATGAAGGCGGCGCGCAGGGCGACTTCGGTTTTGCCGAAGCCGACATCGCCGCAGATGAGACGGTCCATCGCATGGCCGGCACCGAGATCGGCGCGCACATCCTCGATGGCTTGGAGCTGGTCGTCGGTTTCGGTGTAAGGGAAACGGGCGGCGAATTCGTCGTAAAGCCCGGCATCGGCAACGACGACGGGGGCAGGAGTAGCGGCGCGCTCGGCGGCAACTTTTAGGAGGGCTTCGGCCGCCATTTTGAGGCGTTTTTTGAGGGCGGATTTACGTTTTTGCCAGGCCACGCCGCCGAGTTTGTCGAGGGTGATGGGTCCATCGGTTGTGCCATAGCGGCTGACAAGGTCGATATTTTCTACGGGAAGAAAAAGCTTGTCGCCGCCGTCGTAAATCAGTTTTAGGCAATCGTGGCGCGTGTCGTTGACTTCGACGGTGATGAGGCCTTCGAACCGCCCGATGCCGTGTTCTCGGTGGACGATGAGCTCGCCTTCGACGAAGCTAGCCGCTTCAGCCAAAAACGCCTCGGATTTACGTTTCTTTTTCTGTGTGCGGATGATGCGCTCGCCGAACATATCCTGTTCGGTGAGGAGGATGAATTCGGGGGTAGTGAAGCCTTGTTCGATGGGGAGGATGGTGAGGGTGGTGCTCGAAACCGCGCCGATATCTTCCGCAATCGCTAGCTCACCTTTTAGGCCTAGCATTTTATGGATGCGATCCGCACTGCCCACCGAATTGGCGGCGAGGATGACGGGGATGGTGGCTTGGTTGAGGTAATCCAAAATCACATCGCGCACATGAGTGTTTTCCTCATGGCGGCGGTTGTAGAGTTGGGGACTGGGCCGGAGGGAAAGCGCGGAACTCCCTCTCCCCCTCGGGGGAGAGGGTTGGGGTTGGGGTGAGGGTGCTCCCCATTGGCGACGAAAAGCGGAGGTTGGCCCCTCATCCCGGCCTTCTCCCCCGAGGGGAGAAGGGGCATAAGGCGTCAGCGTCACCTGCATATGCTCGCGCCAGCGGATGGCGAAGCGCTCCGTATTCAGGAACAGTTGCTCGGGCGGGATGGGGTTATAGCTCAGCGTGTCCTTCTGCTGATGGAGTTTGCGGGCGTTGTAGTAATCGGCAACAGCTTCGTCGCGCTCGGTCTGCAAGGCGGGGATGCGGTGATCGAGGCTTAGGATCGCGCCCGGTGTATAGTCGGCGAGTGTGTCGAGTTGCTCGTAAAACAGCGGCAGCCAATGTTCCATCCCGGCATAGGTGCGGCCTTCGCTGATGGATTCGTAGAGCGGGTCGTCCTTCGTCACCGCACCAAATAATTCGAGGTAGCGTGTGCGGAAGCGGGCGATGGTGTCCGGCTGCAGTAGCACTTCGCTGACGGGGCGGAGTTCGAGTGACTCCACCGGCGCGTCGCTAATTTGGGTGAGTGGGTCAAAGCGGCGGAGGGATTCGACTTCGTCGCCGAATAAATCGATGCGTAAGGCGTCCGCGTAACCAGAGGGGAAGAGGTCGATCAGCGAGCCTCGCACAGCGTATTCACCGGCTTCCATCACTTTGCCAACGCGTTGATAGCCGTTGCTGGTGAGGAAGTTGAACAAGGCATCGCGGTTGAGTTTGGTGCCTTTGCGGATGGAAAAGTGCGCGGCGGCAAACATTTCGCGGGGAGCGAGACGTTGGGTAAGGGCGTTGACGGTGGAGAGGAGGAGATAGCTCCCTCTCCCTGCAGGCGAGAGCGCTGCGGTG
>JBGAJE010000093.1:0-6784 GCA_044225085.1 Rickettsiales bacterium
ATGCATTTGGCGGTAGTTATCCCAGAAAGCGAGAGCGTTTTGCGTATCCGGGAATTGGCCGACTTGCGCCCAGAGGGTTTTTTGGCCGATCGTCGCGTTCGGGTAGAGTGAAATCGGTGGCTGAACCGCCATCGGCAAGGCGGATGGTGTCGATGCTCCGGTTTCGAGCGGCACGCGATGTGCTTCTTCCACCGCGACATTGCTATGCGGCGTATTCATAGCTTCCCCGCCGCCAACTGGTACGCTCGGGAATGGTTTAAACGGCATCGGTTGCGTGGAAGTTTGCGGCACGGGCGACGTTGCAGGGAATGCAGATGATGGTGCCAATGGCTGTGACTGGATCACTGGCGCTGCAGCGATGGTGGTGGTTGCGGGCGCCGCATTGTTTTGCGCGATCAGTGGTGCGGGTGGCGGCGGCAAATGCATCGGCTCCATCATGACCGGCTGGGGCATAGCGGATTGTGCGGGTGCAGGAGCCATTGGTGCCGCAGCGGCTAACGGTGTAGGAGCAGCCGTTGCATTATCCACCGCCACTGGCGAGGGTAATGATGCGGGTGCGATTGGTGCCGCTTCCACATGTTCGGTTGCCGTTGCAGATGGCGCAGGTACGGGCGCTGGCGCCGGTTCACTGCTGCTAAATGGATTAAGGTGCGACCAGAAGGAACGATGCGGCGATGTATTGTTTACCGGCGCTGGGGTTGGTGCGTTGCTTGCCGCCTCTTCGGCGGCTTGTTGGTTGGCGACAGCGCGATCCATCGCCGCTTGCATTTGAGGCGATGGGGCCGTGGTTAATACCTCAGGTGCCGATGGTGTTGCTGGCGCTACTGCCGGCAATGGTGTCAGCCCAGGTGCAGGTGCTGCGGACGCTGTTGAGCCGCCAATAGATGCGGTGGGTGCCGAAGCATTGTTACCGATCACACCGGATGAGCTTAAGTTCGGGATGGTCACCGTGTTCGGCATCGAGCTTGCAGGGGCAGGCGCTGGCGTTGCAGTCGTCGAAGCGTCGGCCATGGTGCTAGTTGCCGGCGCTGGGGCTGGTGTTGCCGATGCAACGGCGGCGGTCGCGGCAGCCGGAGCAATCATCGCGGATTCGACGACATAGCACTCGTCTCCTGCGCCGGCGAGCTTAGCACAGTCCGCCTGAGCGGCGGCACGGGTCGCAACGGGACCTGCTTGGGTGCGGTAAACTGTCAGGTTATCGGGCGGCAACTTCACTTCGCGCACCGAAACATCCATGCCGTTTAAGATATCCGCATGTTTGGCTTTCACATCCGTGAGGCGGGCTTGGGCCTCGTCCATCGTCTCAAACGAGCCGAATTGAAGCATCACCACGGATGCCGCATGGGCCGGAGCAGTAAGGATGGAGCTTAACGCAAGAGTAAGTGCTAAATGGCGATAGTTCACAATATCCTCAAGCTTGTACGGCGTGGTGGCAATTTTTTATTAGGCTACTGGTCTAGGGGAATCACTACCCCCACGCAAGCGGTTTTTGGGTTGGAATCGGGGCTGTTATATCCATATTTTCTTTGCATCTTGGCTGGGCTTCGCTAAAGCCAAGGGAATCCATTAGTTAAGGTATCACATGAGCAACTCTGCCCTCACCGCAAAATCCTGGCCCTTCGCCGAGGCCCATGCCCTGCTTACCCGGATTCAGGGCATCAAGGAGCATAAGGGCACGGTAGTGTTCGAGACTGGTTATGGACCCAGTGGGCTGCCGCATATCGGTACGTTCGGTGAAGTGGCGCGGACCACGATGGTGATGCATGCCTTCAAACAGATTTCCGATTTACCAACCAAACTCATCTGCTTCTCGGATGATATGGATGGGTTACGCAAAGTGCCGGATAACCTTCCCAATGCAGAAATGATCGCGGCGAATTTGGGTAAGCCACTTACTTCCGTGCCGGATCCATTCGGGACCCATGAGAGTTTTGGGCATCATATGAATGCGCGCCTGCGGGCATTTTTGGATACGTTTGGGTTTGAGTATGAATTCAAGAGCTCGACCGCCACTTATAAGTCGGGTGAATTTGATGCCGCACTTTTGCGTCTTTTGGCAAATTATGACAAAGTAATGGAAGTGATGCTTCCGACATTGGGTGAAGAACGTCAGCAAACTTATTCTCCGTTTTTGCCGGTGTCGCCCGTCTCAGGCAAAGTGCTGCTCGCCAAAGTGGTGAAAACGGATGTGGCGAAGGGGACGATTACCTACGTTGAGGAAGATGGTTCCGAGCTGGAAGTGCCGGTCACAGGTGGCCACTGCAAGCTGCAATGGAAGCCGGATATGGGCATGCGCTGGGCGGCCCTCGGCGTGGATTATGAAATGTATGGCAAGGACCACCTCGCGAGCGCGCCGCTTTATGACGCGATTTGCCGGATTGCCGGCGGCGTGCCGCCGCAGCAAATGATGTTTGAGCTATTCCTCGATGAGAATGGGCAGAAGATTTCGAAATCGAAGGGCAACGGGATTACCATCGACCAGTGGCTGACTTATGCGCCGGAGGAATCGCTCGCGCTTTATATGTTCACCAGCCCGCGCAAAGCGAAGAAGCTTTATTTCGACGTGATTCCGCAGCAGGTGGATGATTATCTGACGCATCTCGAGAAATACGCGGCGGAGACGGATGCGGAGAAAAAGCTCGATAATCCCGTCTGGCACATCCATGGCGGCAATCCGCCGAAGCCGGAGAGCAATGTGAAATTCAGTTTGCTGCTGAATCTAGTGTCGGCGTGCAATGCGGAGAGCCCGGAAGTGCTGTGGGGCTTCCTCAAGCGCGAGCTGCCGAATGCGACGCCGGCGAACTCACCGATGCTCGATAAGCTCTGTGGTTATGCCGTGCGGTATTACCATGATTTCGTGAAACCGACGAAGAAGTTCCGTGCGCCGACGGATGTGGAGCGGGCGGCGATGGGTGAACTGCGCGCTTATCTCAGCACCCTCGCAGAGGGTACACCGGCCGAGGAAATCCAAACCAAGATTTATGACATCGGCATGACGCATTACAGCAAGGAAACGCTCCGCGAATGGTTCAAGGCGAATTATGAATTGCTGCTGGGCTCCAGCCAAGGCCCTCGCATGGGTAGCTTCATCGCGCTGTTCGGGGCGAAGGAAACGATGGGGCTAATCGATGCGGCGATGAAGATGGAAGTGGCGGCTTAGGTGCGATTGCGGCCTTTATCCTGTGTTGCTTGCGTAACAACTTTAATGAACGCTTGGTAGGGATCCGGGTATTCGCTGCATGCACCGAATATTTGTGCGACGCTGTTTCTTTGAGATTCGTGGTGAAGCTTTGAGACCGCGCGAATTCCCACCCATGCGCCCATATTGGTTAGTTTCATTTGTGGTTTGTTGAGCCCGGATGCTTTGAAAGCGCTTTCCATGGTTTCCTTGAGTTTTTTTGCATCCATAGTTTTATCTTGCTGCGGTGATCTAATTTCAAAATAGTAGCCGCTTGGCAAGTAGGTGTTGTCGCCATCATCCAGTGTAACTTCTGTAGGATTTAACGGCGTAACGCATAACCGCCAGCCTTTCATCTCAGGATCGTTATTGACACATTCAACTAATCCCTTGAGCCACTGTGTTTAGTGGTGAGTGCCTGATAAGCGGTGCTTCGTCTTCGTGTTGGTGTTCATTAGGATCCTGCATAATTCTACCATCATTGTTTCTTGCTTGTCGGAATGCAGTGCGTAGTTTACACCGCTGCTGGTAAAGAATTCGCAAAGACATTTTATTATGAAATTACAAGATATTATAGAAAGCTATGATGCCCTCATCGTCGATCTCTGGGGCGTGATTCATGATGGCTCCACGCTTTATCCGGGCGTGGCAGAGACGTTGCAGCTGTTGCGGGAGCTGAACAAGCCAGTGCTGTTTCTCTCCAACGCGCCGCGCGTGTCGGCCAAGGCGCGGGGGAATTTGACGCGGCTTAAGATTCCAGCGTCGCATTATTTGGATGTGGTCACCTCCGGCCAAGTGGCGCATGATTTGCTGGCGCGGGATCCGCATCCCAAAAGCTATTACTATCTGGGCCCGAGTAAGGATGAGGATATTCTCGATGACCTCCCGCACTTCACGCGGGATGACGAGCCGCACTCGGCGGATTTTATTCTTTGCACGGGGTATGAGGTCGATGGTCAGCCGCATGAGGAGATTATCCCTCTGCTGTTGCAACTGCTGCATTTACCAATGCTATGCGTGAACCCGGATATGGAAGTGGTGAAGCAGGATGGGACGCAGTGGCTTTGCGCAGGCGCGGTGGCGGCGGAGTTTACCAAGCTCGGTGGTCGGGTGGCATATATCGGCAAACCGTTCCCGGAGGTGTATCAGGTGTGCAAACTGATCCTCGGCAACAGCCGGATTCTGTGCGTGGGCGATAACCCGGCGACGGATATCAAAGGCGCGATGGATGTGGGGCTGGATTCCCTGCTCATCACCGGCGGCGTGCTGAAGGCACGCTATGGTGAGGGATTGAGCGCGGATGATGCGAAAAATATCTGCGCGGTGGCGGGAGTGACGCCGACCTATATTTTGCCGGGGTTTGTGCTTTAATTCTGCCATTGCGGCCCCCTGCAAATCCGCTATAACCAATGTATGAGCGAGAAAAAACCAGCAGCAAACACTATGTGGGGCGGGCATTATGATATGGGCCCGGCGGAGGCGTTTGCGGCGATTAACCCCTCGATTGAGGTCGATCAGCGGCTTTATGCGGTGGATATTATGGGCTCCCTCGCCCATGCGCAGATGTTGACGAAAGCAGGCATTATCACCAAGGATGAGCTGAAGGAAATCGAGCGCGGTCTGGCGCAGGTGAAAGCGGAGATTGAATCGGGCACACTAAAATTTTCGGCGGCGCTTGAAGATATTCATATGAATATCGAATCGCGACTGAAAGAAATTATCGGTGCTCCGGCGGGCAAGCTGCACACAGCGCGGTCGCGCAACGACCAGGTGGCAACGGATTTGCGGCTTTATGCGCGGGAGTTGGTGGCGCATCTCGATGGCGCACTGAAGCAGTTGCAGGCGGCGCTGCTGGCGCAGGCGGAAAAGCATGTCGAGACGGTGATGCCGGGGATGACGCATTTGCAGCCTGCGCAGCCGATTAGTTTTGCGCATCATCTGCTGGCGTATGGCGAAATGTTCGCGCGGGATCGTGGGCGGCTCGCGGATGCGGTAGCGCGGCTGAATGAATCGCCGCTGGGAGCGGCGGCGCTCGCCGGCACGACGTATCCGATTGACCGGGCGATGACGGCGAAGGCACTGGGATTTGCGGGGCCGATGCGCAATTCGCTCGATGCGGTGGCGAGTCGCGATTATGCGCTGGAGTTGATGGCGGCATTTTCGATTTGCGCGACGCATTTATCGCGGTTGGCGGAAGAGTTGGTGTTCTGGACCTCGCCGCTCGTTGGGTTTGTGAAGTTGAGTGAGGCCTATACCAGCGGTTCCTCCATCATGCCGCAGAAGCGGAATCCGGATGCGGCGGAGCTGGTACGCGGCAAAACAGGTGGGATTATTGGATCGCTGGTTGCGCTGTTGACGACCGTGAAAGCACTGCCGCTCGCCTATAACAAAGATATGCAGGAAGATAAGCGGCCGTTTTTCTTTGCGGGTGATGAATTGCTAGTGTGTCTGAAGGCGATGATGGGCATGATCGAGGATATGACGCCGCAGGTGGCCGTGATGAAAGCGGCGTGCAGTAAGGGTTTCCTCAATGCCACCGATCTCGCCGATTGGCTCGTGCAACATGCAGGCGTCGCGTTCCGCGATGCGCATCATCTGACGGGGCAGCTGGTGAAGCTTGCGGAATCCAAGGGATGCGGGCTGGAGGATTTATTGCTCGCCGAAATGCAGCAAGTGCATGCTGGAATTAAGCAGGATATTTTCAAAGCGATTGCGATTGAAGCCTGCGTCGCGCGGCGGGAAAGTTTTGGCGGCACGGCGCCCAAGCGCGTGCGCGAAGCCTTGGCTGCAGCGAAAAAGGCTTGGGCGTGAGAACGGCGATTTGCCTCATGTTGGCGGCCGTGATGTTGGCTTCGTGCGGCATCCGCAAACCGCTGATGAAGCCGAAGGATATTCCGGCCTATGAGGCCAAGCGTGCGCGTAAACAGCAGCAGTTGGAAGATGATTTGCAGAACCCGCAGGCACCGATTATCGAAGATTCGATACCTGAGGGTGCGCCTGTTACACCGCCGCAGAGTGCGCAATAATGGATCATTTCACTTACAAAAACGATGTGCTTTATGCGGAGGATGTGGCGATTGCGGAGATCGCCAAACAGGTAGGCACGCCGTTTTATTGCTATTCGCATGCGACACTCTCGCGCCATGCGAAGGTGTTCAGTGAAGCCCTTGCGGCGGTGAAGCCGCTGATTTGCTTTGCGGTGAAAAGTAATAGCAACCTTGCTGTACTGAAAACGCTTGGGACTGCGGGCCTCGGGGCCGATGTCGTGTCGGAAGGTGAATTGCGGCGAGCGCTGGCAGCGGGCATTGCACCGGGGAAAATTGTATTTTCCGGTGTCGGCAAAACACGCGAGGAAATGGCGTTTGCGCTGAAGGTGGGGATTCATCAGTTCAATGTGGAATCCGACCGGGAGCTACTGGCGCTCAACGCGGTCGCAGGATCGCTTGGCACCAAAGCGCGGATTGCGCTCAGGGTAAATCCAGACGTGGATGCGAAAACGCATGCGAAAATTTCCACCGGCAAGGCGGAGAATAAATTTGGCATTGCGATCGATGCGGCCCCTGCCCTGTTTGCGCAGGCAACGAAGATGACGCATCTCGAGGTGCG
>JBGAJE010000094.1:0-7338 GCA_044225085.1 Rickettsiales bacterium
GCCGCACGGCCGCTACACGCTGCAGGATGCGAAGGGGGATTGGTTTTATACCGAGGAGCGTGGTTAGCTTAGGCGGCATTTCCCATTTCAGCGGGGCAGATCTCGCAGACGCCTTCTACGGACCGTCATTACAAAATAATCGTTTTTACTGCTGGATTTAGAGCGTGGATGGTATCTGCGATTTGCTCGGCACCCCAGGCAACGGCGATGACGATAGGAACGTCGGCATGCGCTTTTAATGCCTGTTCGATATTTAGAAAACGGTAGGTTTTGGCGTAATCACTGCGTTGCAGTTCTTCCCAGCGCCGATCGATTACCGCAACAATATTGCGGCCTGCAAGCGGGCCGCCGGTCGAACGGCTGCGGAAAAAATGATCGCCGAATCCATAGACAAGCAAAGGTGCGTTAGCATCCAATTCCGCCAGCGGTGAGGGCCGTTTATATTCGGCGGCGATGTAGCTGCGCATTGCATCGCCCATCGTCGGTTTATCCGTCTTTTGGCAATAGAAATAGTGAGCGGGATATTCCTTCCCATCCTTGTAAGGTAGGTCGTGCTGGCCATAATGCTTGATCGCAAGACCCATGCGCTGGGCCAATGCAATCATTGCTTTCAGCGAGAAATGGTTCACATGCAATCGGTCGATGTAATAAAGAAATTCCCGCCGCGGATGATCCCAGTAGTGGGTGGGGTTTGGTATTTCAATATAGAGGATTCCGTCCTCCTTGAGGTATTGTGCGATGGTAGCGAGGCGGTTGAGATCGACGAGATGTTCGACCACATGGGAAAGCAACACGACGTCGAACTTTGCGTCCGTCGGCAAGGTATTAACAAACTTCACGCTGTCGTTTGGATTTGTCGGCGTATGCAGATCGTATCCCAGGTAGCGGTGATGAGGATAAAGTATGTAGCCGTTGTAGAAGATCACCGCTGCCGCAACCGTAATCCAGCACCGTTAAACTCTCGGGACAATCTAATGCTTTCTGAAGGGCGGCAGCCTGTATATCGACAAATCGTGCCGCGCAGGCTGCGCTAAGCGCATCGTGGACCGAATCATTTCTGACCTGCGCGTAATACGTATCATGCGCCGCCACGTCGCCGCGCGAAACATATGCAAAATCACAAGCAGAACATAAATAGAGATCAATTTCCTGAGGCAGTAAGCTGTTCTGGGAAAAGGCCAGCGTTAAGAGCGACTCACTGTCAGCACGATCACATATAGGGCAGGGTTCAGGCGCGCCTTTTTTACTTGGGCAAGCATGCGCATCCTTCCGACTGACCGGTGCTAATGAAAACATGTAACAGGGAATTTATTGCAGGTTCCATTTGAAAAAAGCAACTTATTCGTCGTCACCGAAATGTCGGCGTGGGTGTTGCAGAGCCTCGTAATTAGCGGCCTTTTTCGCTTTTCATCTTCTGCATCCACGCATCTCGACCTTTTTCCATTTCGGCCAGGGAGACTTCGCGCACGTGGGTGGCGAGGGTCCGTTGATACCGAAGGGATCATTCAGGCCGCTGACGCGATCTCGCCCCAGAACATGTCTTCGGGGGGCATAACTTCGCTCAGCCCGGCTTGTTTGGCTTGCTTGAATGCGGCATCCACATCGTCGACATAGACATAAAACGTCGAGTTCGACGGTGTGCCGCAGCCCATTTCGGGCATGGCATCGGCAAGAAAAAGTTTCGAGCTGCCGATGCTCATGCAGGCGTGCATGATTTTGCCGTTATCCGGGCATTCCATGCGGTACTCTTCTTTGGCGCCGAAGGCTTTGTCGTAGAGCGCCATTGCCTTTGCCGCGCCGTTGATATTGAGGGTGGGGGTGAGTGTAGCAAACCCTTCGGGAATTTTCTTGGTCATGATGGTCTCCTTGCATAGGTTGGTGGAGGCATTTTAGAATTCGGACATCAAAAAACAATGTGCCTTCGTAGGCTTGTTTGAACGGCATTGATTTTACGGTGGATTTTGCCCATATTTTCCCTTCCCTTTTTCCCCCAATCTCAGTAAACACGGCCCCTATGTTTCATTCGATACTAATTGCCAACCGGGGCGAGATTGCAAGCCGGGTGATGCAAACGGCGCGTAAGCTGGGCCTGCGCACGATTGCGGTTTATTCCGAGGCGGATACGAACGCGCTGCATGTGAAGAATGCGGATGAGGCGGTGTTCATTGGCGCGTCGCCAAGCATCAAGTCGTACCTCAATATCGACAATTTGATCTCGGCGATTGATCAGTCGGGCGCAGAGGCGGTGCATCCGGGCTATGGGTTTTTGTCGGAAAAAGAGAATTTCGCGCGGGCGGTGATCGAGCGCACCAGCGCGGCCTGGGTGGGGCCAACGCCCGAAGCAATTCGCCTGATGGGCGATAAAATTGAGTCCAAAAAAATCGCGAAGGCGGCGGGGGTGAACGGCGTCCCCGGCGTGCTCGAGGCGATTGCGGATGTGAAAGAGGCGAAGAAAATCGCCAATGAAATTGGTTATCCTGTTATCATCAAAGCTGCGGCAGGTGGCGGTGGGAAGGGTATGCGCGTGGTGCGCTCCGACGAGGAACTGGTCGACGGCATGAAAATGGCGACCTCGGAAGCCCGCTCGAGCTTTAACGATGCGCGAGTATTCATCGAGAAATATTTCGAGAACCCGCGCCATATCGAGATTCAGATTCTGGCAGATAAATACGGCAACGTCGTAAGCCTAGGCGAGCGCGAATGCTCCATCCAGCGCCGCCACCAGAAGGTGATCGAGGAAGCGCCGAGCGGCTTTGTTACGCCGGAAATGCGCGCGCAAATGAGCGCGCAGGCCATCGCGCTGGCCAAACAAGTAGGCTATGTGAGTGCGGGCACGGTGGAATTCATCGTCGACCAAACCGGCCATTTTTATTTCCTTGAGATGAACACACGTTTGCAGGTGGAGCACCGGGTGACCGAGCTCATCACCGGCATCGACCTGGTGGAGCAGATGATCCGCATCGCGGCGGGGGAGAAGCTGCCATTTACGCAGGATGATATCAAAATCAACGGCTGGGCGTTTGAGGCGCGAATTTACGCGGAGGACCCGGCACGCGGGTTTTTGCCATCGACTGGCCGCGTGATTAAATATCTGGAGCCGGAAGTAAAGCCCGGCACGCTGCTCGATACGGCGCTCTATGAAGGCGGCGAGGTCAGCATGTTCTACGACCCGATGATCGCGAAATATTGCACCCACGCGCCCACGCGCGAGGCGGCGATTGATTTGATGGTCGATCAACTCGGCGATTTTGTCATCCAGGGCATTGCGCATAACACCAGCTTTTTGCAAGCGGTGCTGAGCCATGAGCGGTTCCGCAAGGGTGATATTTCGACGAATTTCATCGAGCAGGAATGGCCGGCTGGGTTTACCGGTGCCGAGCTTTCCACGGAGGCGCAGAAAGTGTGCATGGCAGTGGCGGTGTTCTGTTCCTTGCGCGACATCGAGCGCTCGGCGCAGATTTCCGGCCAGTTACCGGGCCGTGCCCCCGCCATCGGCGCACGCTGGGTGGTAACGCTGGCTGGCAATTCCGTCTCCGTCTACGCGCGCAAGAAAGATTACGGCTACGACATCAGCTACGATGACGGCATGGTCGTCATCCGCTCCTCATGGAAACTTGGGCGCAAATTGTTCCAAGGCACCGTGAATGGCAAACCGGTCAGCGTGCGTGTGACGCCGTTGGCGGAGGGCTATCAGCTCAATTACGCGGGTGCGGAAGTGAAGGCGACGCTTAGGACGCTGCGCGTTGCGGAACTTGGCCAGTATATGCCGGTGCGCGAAAGCACCGTGTCACAATTCGAAATCACCGCGCCGATTGCGGGGCTGATTTCAGCGGTTCATGTGCAGGCGGGCGATACGATTCGAGCGGGGCAACAGCTCTTCGTGATCGAGGCGATGAAGATGGAAAACATCATCTACGCCGACAACGATGCGAAGGTTAAAGCCGTGCATGTGAAAGCGCCGGCGAGTGTCACTGCGGGGCAGTTGGTAATTGAGTTTGAAGAGCCAGCGACGGATGCCGCGGGGAAGAAGGCGGCTTAGCGCGTTAAGCGGTACTTGAGCCCTCACCCAAAATTCGAAGACGAATTTTGACCTCTCCCGATGGGAGAGGTTAGCAAGCGGCGTTGTCTCCCGATACCTCTCCCATCGGGAGAGGTCTGCGAGCCCTTGCGAGCAGGGTGAGGGCTATGTGACTAAGTTAATCACCCCGCGCGCATGCAACTCCGCCAGCAGCGGCACCAGCGCCAGGCCTTGGATCACATCATGATCGCCCTCGACGTTCGCAAATAAATGCCGCCCCAGCGCTTCGAATTTATAGGCGCCGCAGGAGGAGAGGGGGGCATCCGCCGCGACATAAGCGCGGATTTCTTCGGGAGTGAGGTTGCGCATAGTGAGGGTGGCTTTGGCGGTGTGTTCCCGTAGCACTTGTGAGCCACGTGCGAGGCAGACGGCGGAATGTTGTTCATGTGTGCTACCCGCGAGTTTGGCGAGTTGCGCTTCGGCTTTTTCGTAGCTGCCAGGCTTGGACAAAACTGCGCCTTGATGCGCGCAGATTTGGTCAGCGCCGATGGTATAGGCATTCGGTGAGCGGTTGCTCACGGCGAGCGTTTTTGCACGCGCGAGGGCGGCGGCGAGTTCGGGGATGGGTGCGTCTT
Organism: Rickettsiales bacterium; assembly: GCA_044225085.1. Taxonomy (GTDB): domain Bacteria; phylum Pseudomonadota; class Alphaproteobacteria; order Rickettsiales; family UBA3002; genus QFOX01. The sequence continues at coordinate 4,654 of JBGAJE010000094.1, forward strand.
TCATTTGCGCTTTGATCGCGTCTTCCTCCACGCCGGATGGTTCGACGCTGAAATGAAGGCCGACCGCTTTCAGCATCTGCTGACGAATGGTCGAGCCGGAGGCGAGGATGATGGGGGCGTGTTGGGTGAGGGGCATTAAGTGTAGGTATCACAATGGTCTATGGTGCACAAATCTTATCGGCAATCTTCACTGAATCGTCATATTGCGTATGTGCTGTTGTGGTAAAATTAGTGAATTCATGGAGCGTAAGAACGTTATGCATGGCGAAGATGAACCCATAGCTAATATGAAACCCGACATGCCGCCAGGTGCGGCAGAGCCTGTGCGGAGAATCATGAAACGATTGGAAGAAGCTATTAAGGATCCTCTAGCTGAATCACCCCGACCCGAACAACCCGTCAGCTACGTTAAGCGTGTAACGGGGAAGCCAGACCTTCTAGCGTTTGCTATGGGGCGCCGCAGTTAGCTGTGTATAGCTAGTTACTTCACCAACTGCATCAGCTCCGCGCGGCTGCAGGGGCTGGTGCGGAAGACGCCGCGCATTTGGGAGGTGACGGTGGTGGTTTCGGCTTTGTGCACGCCGCGGGTGGTCATGCATTCGTGATATGCATCGATGATGACGGCGACGCCTTTGGGGGCGAGGACTTTTTCGATCACGTCAGCGATTTGTGAGGTCATCAGTTCCTGCGTTTGCAGGCGCTTGGCGAACACGTCGAGCAGGCGCGCGAGCTTGCTGATGCCGACGACTTTTTTATCCGGCAAATAGGCGATGTGCGCCTTGCCGATGATGGGCACCATATGATGCTCGCAGTGGGATTCGAAGCTCATGTTTTTGAGCAGCACGATTTCGTCGTAGCCCGCAACTTCCTCGAAGGTAGTGGAGAGGACGGATTCAGGGTCGATGTCATAGCCCGCGTAAAATTCTTCGTAGGCTTCCACCACGCGGCGTGGGGTGTCACGCAGGCCCTCGCGCTCGGGGTTGTCGCCTGCCCAACGGATGAGGGTGCGCACGGCTTCTTTCGCTTCCTCGACGGTGGGTTTCACCGATTTGGCGGCGGTAGTGCGCAGGGCGGGTTTGGATGACATAAAGCCTCACATGCAAAATGAGCCGGGAATATAAGCAAGATCAATGGAAATGCAAGGATCGCGAAAGGGCTAATTGTTGCCTTCTGCGTTGCCGCGGTTCGCTTGCAGGGCGGCCATGTTGGCTGGGCTAGCCACTTGCGAAGGATCTTTTTCGGCGGTTTTCAAGGTTGCAACGGCAGTGTTGAGAGTGGCGCTGCCGACATCCTCACCGCCGCTAATGAGGTTTTTCAAGGGCGAAGCACCGGCAGCGGCTAGCGCGGCAGGGCTTGGCTCAGGGGCGGGGCTTGGTGTAGGTTCCGTACTCATCGCTTGCTTGAGGCCGGGGAGCATTTGAGAGACAGCTTGCATTGCTTTCAAATCGCGCCCGCTGGTGATGAGCAGGCCATTGACTTTGACGTCATTGCTCTGGGCGAAATCGACGCCGTCGAGGTTGAGCTGCTGCAGTTGCTCCGGCTCGAGGGTGAATTGCACGCTGCGAAGTTTTGCACCGGTGAAATCGACATGGCGTAGATCGGCATGTGCGAATGTCGTTTTGGTAATGGAGGCGTTGCGTAGGCTGACATCGTTCAGGCTCGCGTTGTCGAAATTTACGTCTTCAAGTGTAATGCCATCAAGCCGGCTGGCCATCGAGACGGTCGCATGTTCGAAGGTGGCATGCGTGATTTTTGTGCCGGGATCGGCATCGATTTGGACGATGCTGGCGTTGGTTGCATTGAGGTCGCGGACGCTGCTATGGCCGTGCAAACTGAAGCTCGCGACTTTCGCATCATGCATATCGAGTCTGGTAACTTGCGAGTTGTTGAAGGCGATGTCGCCGCCGTTAATGTCCACCATGCGGATGTTGTTGTACGAGCCCGGGCCGAAGGCGAAATGGTCACCTTGCTGCATATCTTTGAAGGTGACGTTTTCGATGTATTTTGCTTGCGCGATTTGGGCATTGAACGAGGCGGCGGGTTCGACGAAACAATTTTTTAACGTCGCGCCTTCGAGGTTGAGGTTGGTGTAGAAATCGCCGATCGCACCATCGCTATCACGATCATAGAAGTTCAGGTTTTTATCGCCATTGCCGTGGGTGGCTTGGAGTTTGGGATCGCAGATGCGCATGTTCTCGATGTTTTGGCCGCGCAAGTCGGCGAAGGCGTCGATATTGAGGTGGTGCGTTGTGGCGTATTCGCGTGCGGCGTTGTAATAGTCCTGCAGGGTGGCTTGGCCGTCGCCCGCTTGGGCTTGTACCTGACGTAGCAACTGAGCTTTGATGGCGGAAAGCTCCTGCTCATTCACATCAAGCTCCGCCTTGACACTGGCCATATTGGGGCCAGGCCGGAGGAATTCTTTGATTCGATCCACAGCTGCCATAACTTTCATTGTGCCATAGCAGCGCTTAAAAATCCGTTAATATTGGGCCGAGGTAATTGATTATGAAGCGTTTTTTATACTTCCCTGCAATTTGAGAAATTTTTAAGAGATTCAACGGGTTTGGTCGGTTTCGAGAGTCGTTGAAGGGTGGTTGCTTCCCCGCCCAAGCTCGTTATACTCGCGCCATGCGCCAAGAGATTCCCAAACCCGATAACGATGCCACGCCTGATATGGTGCAGGAT
>JBGAJE010000095.1:0-6623 GCA_044225085.1 Rickettsiales bacterium
TTTTATTTATTAAGTAGATAATAAAACGTTTGAAATAGGTTAAAAACATATTTTTATTAGTTTTATATTAACGTTTGTTCCCTACCATTGGCTCATCGGAATCATCGATGATGATGGGAGGGATATATGAGGCAGCGCTACGCTTATGCCTATGATATGTACGATGAGGCAGAAGAGGATCTTTTGTCTGCATATCGCATTTTGCTGATTGAGGATAATAAGCACGATGTGTGGCTGATCAAGAAGAAGCTGCATTTGGCCGATTCCGTCTGCCGCCAGTTGGTGGTTGAGGATGTGCCCCGTCTGACGGATGCGGTGGCGCTGCTTGATAAAGGAACCTTTGATCTCGTGATTCTCGATCTTCATTTATTAGATGTGGCTGGCGTGGCAGGAGTAGCAGCCATTCATGCATCCGCACCGAATATCCCAATGATTGTTTATAGCGGTTCCAACAGCCAGCGGTTGAAGGAGGAAGCGCTTATCTGCGGTGCGACGCATTTCTTGATGAAGGGCTATGAAAGTCTATTCGAGTTAGAATTTGCGGTGCAGAAGGCCTTGAGCCATCCGCAGTCCACAATGGAAGATAGGGAGGATTTATGATGCAGGTTTTCCACGATATAGCGTTGCTCGAGCCAGAGTCGGCTCCAACGCATTACCCATCGCATACACTTGAATTGAGCGGTGAGCGTCTGGATGTATTGCTCATTGAGGATGCGGATGCCGATGCGCTTCTCACCCGTATCGCGTTGGAGGAAACGAAAATTCCGTTTGTGCTCACACGGTTGAGACGCGGGGATGAGGTGTTTTATAATCTTGCACGGATGTTGAAGCCCGTGAAAAAGCCAGATTTGATTCTCCTCGATCTCGGCTTACCAGGGATGGACGGATTTGACGTGCTGGAAGAAATCGCCCAGATGCGGGCAGATATTCGGGATATACCAATTGCGATTCTGACGGCGCATCAGCATTTCGATTACATCTGCAGTACTTACCCGTATTTAAATATTGTCGGGTATTTAAATAAGCCCTGCAGTATGGAGGAAATGCGCACGATGCTTACGCGGGCACGACCGAAATTTCATTCTTAGTTCTCATGGCGTTTTTGTGAACTCCATGTGATTTATGGCCTAATCTCCTATGGGTATTTTATGGTGGGTCCGGCAGAAAGAAACTGTTCACCCCCACTCTAACATTTAATGCCCTAAGGAGGCTTTTATGGCTACGGTAACAAAAGTGCGCGAGTACCGCGCGGAAAATCCAAATGATCCAAATGTACGTGATCCAGAACATAAGCATGAGCTTGGCGGCACGCTGGGCATGACCATTGGCGGCGTTGCCGGTGGGATTGCAGCTGGTGCGGCAGCCGGTGCTACTATTGGCGGACTCGGTGGGCCGATTGGTGTTGTTGCTGGTGCCGCTATCGGTGGCGCCATCGGCGGCGCGGCAGGTGAGAGTATCGCACGTGCAGTCAACCCAACCGCAGAAGAAGCATATTGGGAAGAAAATTATCAGATGCGTTCTTACGTGCGACCCTCGGCAAGCTTCGATACCTATCGCCCAGCATATCGCTATGGCATCGATGCTTATGCGAAATATGACGGCAAGCCATTCGATGAAATTGAGCCATCGTTGAATAAAGAATGGGCTGGTGCACGCCAGAATTCACTACTTGAGTGGAATGAGGCGCGCGATGCGGCACGCGATGCGTACGACCGATTAAAAGCGCGTGAGGCTGAAAAACCATCGCGCCGGTAACCTTTGCTATCCCCCTAGAAAGCTAGCTTCACCTGCATGGGTGGAGCTAGTTTTTTTATGATGCATGAAAATTGCTCATGCGAGCAGATCTTTTATTGCCCCAGCATCCATGCTGCTTGGGAAGATGGTGTTTTCCACCGCATCGCGTTGGGCGTTGAGGTGGGTGTAGAGCACGGATTTAAAAATACTGCGCATGTCGGTCGTCGGCATTAGGTCGCGATTTTGGTAGAGATTGCCGGAGGCAAGGCCGGGCCATTTGCCGTAGACTTTGCCGCCGCGCACACGGCCACCCATCACGAAGGAAACGCTCCCGGTGCCGTGGTCGGTACCCTCGGTGCCATTTTGCGCGACGGTGCGACCGAATTCAGTGACGACGACGACAACCGTTTTGTTCCACACGGGGCCGAGCGCTTCGGGGAAGGCAGCGAGGGCACGGCTTAAATCAGCGAGGCGATTGTAAAGCTGACCGTTGGTGGTGCCTTGGCGGGCGTGGGTGTCCCATCCGCCGGCTTCAAGCACGGCGACACGTGGGCCGTTATCTTTGGCAAGAAACCTGGCAGCGCCTTGGGCGGCACCGTATAGTGCGCCTGTATCTTTAGCGTTTTTCGAAGCATTGAGATCATCGGATGTGAGTTGCGCTTGCGCCATGGCTTGCACCTCCATCGCGGCTTGGAAAGCGGGGGCGAGCACGGGGTCTTGTTGGTAGAGCCCCGTGATTTTTGTCATGTAATCAGTGGTGGCGTTGATCTCGCGGCCTTGCGGCGCCCAAGATTCAACATTGAGCGTGCCTTGCAGTACGAGCGGGATTTGTTGGTTGATGGCGATCGCGGCATTGTTGTCGGCATGGAGCGCTTGAAGGGCCCGGTTGAGCCAGCCATCGGTTCCACCCGGGCGGATCGTGCCATTTTCGAGCAAGTTCTGCGCGTCGAAGTGTGAACGTTCGCGGTACGGGCTCGCCACCGCATGCACGATGGCGAGTTGATGTTGTTGGTAGAGCGGGATCAAGGGCTGCATGGCGGGATTGAGGCCGAAAAAACCGTCGAGATTGAGTGCGCCATCGGCTGCACCGGGAGCCGCAAAACCTAGACCGTTACGCGCTGCTTGGTAATTGGCATCACCATAGGCGGGTACGGCGGCGAGGCCATCCAGCGCGCCGCGGAGAATGACGAGGACGAAGCGATTATCCGTCGGCAAGCTCGCGAAACTGACGCGGGGGAGGCCATTGATGAGCCCCATCGCCGCCATGGCGCCGGCGCCTTTGATAAAATCTCTGCGTGTGATTCCCATGGCTATCTCCGTTGAAATTCGGGTGAGCCGAAAAATAAGGCGAGTTGTTCGGGCAAGCTGTTTGTGCCATCGAGCGCGGCGCGAGTTTTGGGGCTCATGACGGGGCCGATAGCGGCCTCCATACGGTCGCGGTAGGAGCGATTATCGGCGAGCTTGGCCCCTGCCCCTTGCGCCCATTCGATGCGGCGCATCACCGCTTCGGGTCCCGCAATATCACGTATCGTATCGGGCAACCCGGCGGGCGAGGAAGCGTTGAATGGCGCATTGCCCAGGAATTGTAGCGCTTGCAAACACCACGCGGTATCGAGCGGCGTGCCGTCGGCGCAGAAACGCGCGGCAGAGACAATAAGATCATAACTGCTTTTAATTTTTGGCGTCGCGAGCGACCAGCTTTCGGGCAAACTCAACAATGTGTGATAGACCGTTTTGAGATCGCCACCGCTTTGTAAAAAACTGCTGGCGATAAGCTTCACTGCACTATCGGGCGGGTTGTCGGCAATGAAGTGGCGGGCGAGCTTGAAGGCGATATGTTGCGCGGTATCTTCACCATTATCCTGATAGGTTCTGCCCATGATCGTTTGCGTGCCCGGCTCGTGGCGACGAATATAAAACTCGAAGATACCAGGCGTTGGCGCATTGCGATCCGCAACGCTCCAGCCGGTCAGCACTTTGGCGAAATTGGTGACATCGGTTTGGGTGTAGCCACCATTCACCCCGAGTGTGTGCAGCTCCATGATTTCGCGCGCGAGGTTTTCATTGAGCCCTTTTTTCTGGCGCACGCCGGCAAACGAATCGGCACCGATGGATTGCGCGTTATCGAGGTAATGGAGCATGGCAGGGTGATGTGCGACGGCAAGCAGCATGTCTTCGAAGCGGCCCGTGACATAAGGGCGGATGGCCTCGCGCTCATAGGCGGCGGCCAGGCCAATCACGACGCCTTTTTGAATGGAGACGGTGAAGTGGTTGCTCCAGAAATTAACTAGCCGCTCGTAAAAAGGTGTGGTGGTGGTGACGGCATGCGCAATGCGCGCTTGCATCTCGTTGCGGAAATTTTGCTGCCAGTCGCGCCGCACGTCTCGCTTCGCGTCTTTGTCTTTGACGTCGTCCTTACTTTGCTTGGCTTGCATAAATTTGATGATTTGGTCTTTGGCGGATGGGAAATTGGCAAAATCGCGGGTGGTTTCAGGTTGCTGGATTTGATTCCACAGCCATACCGCGCTTGATGCATCGGCAATGCGCACCTCTTGGGGGCCCATACCCATTCCGAACCGCGTTGCGGCAATGTATAGATTTTGATTCATCCGGACTCCGCAGTCTGATGGATAAATCCACCCTGGTTAGAAATCCATATAAATGATGAAGCTGAGGGGGAGCTGATGGCATTTTTCAGCCTTGGGGTTATTAAATGCCATTTGATTCAATACGCAATTCTCTTTAAGGAAGCTGTATCACTTCAGGCTAAGCGTTGAGTAAATCATGGCAGGGCATTCACAGTTTAAGAACATTATGCGTCGCAAGGGCGCGCAGGATATCAAACGCGGCAAGATTTTCACCAAAATCGCGCGTGAGATTATCGTGGCCGCCAAAGGCGGGCCGGATATTAACTTTAATGCCAAGCTGCGCACGGTGGTCGTGAAAGCGCGCCAAGCCGGGATGGCGAAGGATAAGATTGACGCGGCGATTGCGAAGGGCTCTGGCACCGGCGCGATGGAGAACTATGAATCAGTGCGTTATGAGGGGTACGGGCCGGGCGGCGTCGCAATCATTGTCGATGCGCTGACGGATAACCGCAACCGCACGGCGAGTGATTTGCGCAGCATCTTCACCAAAAATGGTGGGAATATGGGGGAATCAGGCTCGGTCGGCTTTATGTTTGAACGGGTGGGGATGATTGAATATCCCGCCGAGAAAATTCTTGAAGATGCAATGCTCGAGGCCGCAATCGATGCCGGCGCAGAGAATTGCGAAACGGCGGATGGGATGCATGCCATCACCACCACGATGGAATCGCTCGGCAGTGTGCGCGATGCGCTGGCAGAAAAATTCGGAGACCCGGCGAATGCAAAACTCACCTTTATTGCCAAAACCACGAATGCGGTCGATGCCACGCAGGCGGAAACGCTGATGGGGCTGGTTGAAGCGCTCGAGGATAATGACGACGTGCAAGAAGTATTCACCAACGCAGAAATGACCGAGGCGGATGCCGCCAAAATGAGCGCGTGATGAGCCTGACGATTCGCGATGCTAAACCTGGGGATGGAGAACAGCTTTTTGCGTTTATCCACGAGCTTGCGGTGTATGAAAAACTATCGCATGAGGTTGTTGCCTCGCCTGCGGTGATTGAAGATTGCTTACAGCGTGCGGATGCTAGAGTGCATGCGATTCTTGCCGAGCGGGATGGTGTTGCCGTTGGCATGGCCGTTTATTTTTATAATTTCTCGACGTTTCTTGGGCGACATGGGCTTTACATTGAGGATCTCTATGTCCAGCCGCGGGCACGCAAGCTCGGTGTTGGACAGCAGATGTTGCATTTTCTTGCTGCAAAGGCTGTAGCGCAAGGATGTGGACGTATGGAATGGTCGGTGCTCGATTGGAATCACCCGGCGATTAATTTTTACGAACGCCTCGGCGCACGGGCGATGCGCGAATGGCAGATTTATCGGTTAGAAGGCGCCGCGCTGGAATTGCTCGCCGAACCGCGACCGCTTGCGCTGGCAGTATGAGCGTTGTTCGCATCATCGGTATCGATCCTGGCCTCGTCTCCACCGGTTGGGGCATTGTGGAAAGCAAAGGTTCATCGCTCAGTTTCATCAGCTGCGGTACGATTGCGCCGAAAACTACTTTGCCGCTTTCTGAGCGATTGCTCGTGCTTCACCGCGAACTTACGGCGTTGATTGAAATGCATCAGCCCCATTATGCCGCGATTGAAGAAACCTTCGTCACCGCGAACGGGTCATCGACCTTAAAACTTGGCCAGGCGCGTGGGGCGCTGATTCTTACCCTCTCCGCCTCCGGCCTGGCGGTGGCCGAATATGCAACGCGGACGGTCAAAAAAGCTATCGTCGGCACCGGCACGGCGGATAAAAACCAGATGGGGCAGATGGTCGGCGTCCTCCTCCCCGCCGCCCGCACGGCGCTTGCAGCCAATAAGCATGACGCGGCCGATGCGCTCGCCATCGCCATCTGCCATGCGCATCATTGCCGCTGAAGTCATGCTGAACTTGTTTCAGCATCCATCGAGGAGCGTCTGCGACGCAAGTCTCGCTTAGAAGATGGATCCCGAAACAAGTTCGGGATGACGGCATAGTATTAACAACCGCTCACTCCACCCTCGACTCCCGCCCCTAATCGCACTATAACATCCCCATGATCGGCAAACTTACCGGACGCATTGACGACACCGCCGAGGATCATGTGATTCTCGATGTGAATGGCGTCGGCTACCTCGTCTTCTGCAGCGCAAAGACTTTGTCCGCCATGCCCGAGCGCGGCGGTACCATGTCGCTGCTCACCGAAACGCATGTGCGCGAGGACCATATCCACCTCTACGGTTTCGCCACCGTCGCCGAGCGCATTTGGTT
>JBGAJE010000096.1:0-6660 GCA_044225085.1 Rickettsiales bacterium
TTCCCTCTTCAAATGTTCCGCACGGTACCGAATTTTGATTTTGTCGGTTATCGCAAGGCGGGGTTTGCGGTCACGATTTTAGGCGTGATTGCGACGTTTGTTTCGCTCGCGACGCAGGGGCTTAATTTCGGGATCGATTTCTCGGGCGGGGTAGTGATGGAAGTGCGCACGGAGCAAGTAGCTGATGTCGCAAAGATGCGCACGCTGCTTGAAACGGCGGAGACGAAAGATGCAAGTTTGCAATCCGTCGGGCTTGATGGGCGGCAGGTGATGATTCGCCTCAAGCCGCAGGGGAATGAAAACCAAAACCAGGTGGCACAGGCGGTGCGCAGCGAACTGGACGGTGGGTATGGCGCGCCGATTGAGTATTTGCGGGTGGATTATGTGGGGCCGCAAGTGGGTGGGGAGCTGATTCGTGGCAGCTTCATGGCGCTCTCGCTCGCGATGATCGCGATGATGTTTTACCTCTGGTTCCGGTTCGAATGGCAATATGGCGTGGGCGGGATTATCGCGCTGCTGCATGATGCGATTCTGACGGTTGGGTTTTATTCGTTTACGCAGATTGAATTTAACCTGACGTCGGTGGCGGCGATTCTCACGGTGATTGGTTACTCAATCAACGATTCGGTGGTGATTTATGACCGGATTCGCGAGAATTTCCGTAAGTATAAGGTGAAGCCTGTCGGCGATGTGTTGAACCTCGCGATTAACGAAACGTTGGCGCGGACGTTTTTGACTGGCGGCACGGTGTTGATGTCGCTGCTGGGGCTGGTGCTGCTGGGTGGCGATGTGCTGTTCGGCTTCTCGGCTGCAATGATTTTCGGGGTGGTGGTGGGTACCTATTCCTCGATTTATGTCTCGGCGACGATTTTGATTTACCTCAATTTGCGGCGCTCAGAGTTGAATCCGGCGAAGATTTAGGAGTAGTTATGAAATTTCGCCAGTTCTTACTCATCACACTCCTCGCCGCGCTTACGGCATGCGGGAGTAATAAATACCCGTATCCGCCGCAGTTTGTGGGGGTAGATGATGTACCGGGTCAGGTGCTGCCGGTGCCGCCGGCAAAGTATTCACGCACGTATAACGCGGAGATTGACGAGATTTTGGCGCGCCAGGCGAAGTTGACGGATGCGCAGAAGGCGGTGATTCTCGAGGAGAACCACATCGCGCCGGAGATGATCGTGCAGCCGGTACTGGGTAAAGGTTATACGCAGGAACGTTATCCGGCGCTTTATGCGCTGCTCAAGCATGTGGGGTCGGATGCGTGGCGCATTAGCGATGCGGCGGAGGATTTCTGGGACACGCCGCGGCCGTGGTATGCGGATGCGCGGGTGGCGCTGCTGGTGCCCGCAATTCGTCAGCCGGGTTATCCGAGTGGGCATACAACCACGAACGGTGTATGGGCGTATGTGCTGGGTGACTTGTTTCCGGCAAAGCGTGAGGCGTTGCTGAAGCGCGCAACGGTGATTGGCTATCACCGCGTCGATGGCGGGGCGCATTTCCCGCATGATGTTGAGGGCGGACAAGAGTTGGCGCGAATTATTTATGCGCATATGCGTGCGAACCCACAATACGCGAAAGAGTTGGCCGCCGTGCGGGCTGAGATTGCTCGGCCGCGGAGCGAGGTAAAATCGCCCGTGTTGGAGCAAAAACCCATCCCGAAGGCGGGTGCTATGGCACCTTCTATCAAGGATGAGGATGCTTCCGATAGTCAGGAATCATGGTGGAGCCGCCATGTGATGTCGGTACGCAAAAAGTCGGACGGGGTGGCCCCTGCCCCCGCGGGAAAACCAGCCGCGAAGCCTGAGCGGCATGTACGTCGAGAAAATTGCATTGCCATTAGTCAGAACCATGCAACATCATCCGCATGCTAATGGCACGCAATGCGGCGTGATTTACGCTGCTTTTGAGCTGCCGTTGGTGAGCGACTTCTCAGCATTGGCGAGATTCGCAATGGCGGTTTTGAGTTGCTCGGTTTCGCAGCAGAAGGAAATGCGTACGTGCCAGTCGTTGGCTGCGGCCGGTGAATCCGGCGCGTAGAACGGCGTGCCGGAAACCCCGCAGACACCGGCGACGTTGACGAGGTATTGCATCATGGTTGCTGGCGAATCGATGCGATAAGCCGTGCCGGTTTCGGAAGCTTCCGCCGGAACCGTTTTGCCATTGAGGCCTGCGAAATCCACCCAGCCATAGATGGTGCCGCGGGGAGCTTGCATTTCGGCATATTTGAGGGCGGCGACGCCATCGATGAGAAGCTGGCGTTTTTCCATCAGCTGGCTGACGGTGCGGGTGATGAAGCCGTCACCATAAAGCAGCGCGGCTTGGGCTTTGAGCTGATCTTCGACGCCCATGCCGCCGCCTTTGCTTTCGCAGGCCCGCGAGGCCGTATTCTTTTGAGACGGTGCGGAAGCAAGCGAGGCGGCCAGCAGCGAAGAGTGCTGCCTCGGCAGGGCCACGTTTCAACACGGCGACGATGTCATACGGCATGCGATCAAACACGAGTTTGCCGTAGGGATCGTCGCTCAGCACGATGGTTTTTTTGGTGAGGGTGCTGACGGTGTCGAAGAAGGCTTCGCGCTCCTCGGGCGTGTAGTTTGCGCCGGTGGGATTGCAAGGGGCGTTGATGAGGATCGCTGCAGGCTCGGGGTGTTTTTTGAGCGCGGTTTGCAGATCGGTCGCGCGGAGGATGCCGTCGGTAGTCGCGATTTCGATGAGTTTTACGCCGGCGGGGAACATATCATAATTGGTCGGCCAGCCGGGGGCGGCGAGCAGCACAACATCGCCAGGTTTGAAAACTGCGAGTGCGCCGTTGAGCGCGCCTTTGCCGCCGGTGCCAATGCAGACATCCGCCGTGGTGGCAGGTAGGCCCGTGTCGCGGGTGAAACATTCGGCGACGGTCGCGCGCAGGCTCGGCAAGCCGGTGGTTTCGGAATAGGCATAGAGCTTGGACGGCTCGCGCAGGGTTTTGAATTTTTCATCCGCCATGTCGCGCTGGTTGGAGCCGAGCAGGGTTGACAGCCAGCCTTCGACTTCAGCTTGCGGGGGTTTGGGGAACAAATCACCGACCGTCACTACCTCGACTTTTTTACCGCGCGCCTTGGCGGCTTCGGCCATGGCGGCGGCAGACATGGTAGGCGAGTCGCGCATTTCATCGCGCACGGTGAATTGGTGAAGGTTCGTCATAGTCAGTTCCGTCAGTGGGGTTTGATAGGCGCGATATATACCTGTGCTTCGTATCGGGCAACGAAAAAACGGCGGAAATGCTACCGAAATGCCATCACGCCGTCGCCGATGATTTGCACGGCCATAGCCGCTAGAAGGACACCCAAAAGGCGAGAAAGCACTACGCGGCCGGTGGCCCCCAGGAAGCGGTCGATGGTGTTGGCGAGGCGGAATACTAAATAGCAAGAACCGATGGTGATCGCGAGAATCGCGATGAGAGCAGCGAAGTTTACGATGCTGTTACCGGCGTTACTAGCCTGTAGGATGGTGGCGGTGATAGCGCCGGGGCCGGCCATGAGGGGAATGGCGAGCGGAAAGGCGGCGATATCGTGGCGGTGGTCGTGGGCAACGGATTCTTCGGCGGAGTGGGATTTGCGTTCCTCGCGGCGCTCAAACACCATTTCGCTGGCGATGTAGAACAGCAGCAAACCACCCGCGATGCGGAAGGCGGGAATGCCAATGCCGAGCATTTTGAGTAGCGGTTGGCCTGCCAGCGCTGCACCTGCCAAGATGGCGAAGGCGATGATGCAGGAGCGACGGGCAGTTTCTTTGCGTTTGGCGGCTTTCATTGCCGAGGTGAGGCCGAGGAAAATGGCGGCGAGGCCGGGCGGATCGACGGCGACAAAAAGCGTAATGAACGCGGTTTTGATGAAGGTGATATCCATGGCGGTGGTGATAGCAGTGTCACAGTTAGGGGGCTAGTAGTTTGTCGTCACGACGAATGTGCGCTAGTGGTTACGCGCGTGGCAGCGAAATATCGATCATCAGCCCCTGCCCGCTTGGCGCGGTTTTGAGGGTGATGCTACCCGAAAGCCGCGCGACGATTTCGGCAACGATGGCGAGGCCGAGGCCTGTGCCTTGGGCTTTGGGCGTGCCGACGCGGTAGAAGCGTTCGAATACAAGAGCGCGCTCGGCTTCGGGGATGCCGGGGCCGGAATCGGTGGTGGTGAAGTGGATGGTATCGCCATCGACGCGGAGTGCCACGGCAACATTGCCGTTGGGGGGCGTGTATTTCACGGCATTTTCGATGATGTTGCCGATCATGAGACGTAGGAGTGTTTCATCGGCGAGGACGGTGGCGTCGTCTGCGCCATCGAACGAAAGGTTGATGTGCTTTTCGGCCGCGAGGGGCGCGATGTCTTCGATGACGGCGACGATGATGTGCTTAAGGGCAATGGTCACCCGCGCGATGGGTTGATGGCTGACGCGGGTGGAAGTGAGCAATTGGCCGACGAGGTGCGAGGCGCGCTCGATGCTGGCGGTAAGATCAGAAAGCAACGATTGGCGCTCTTTTGCATCGCGCGCTTGGGCGAGGAGTTGGAGTTGGAGTTTTAGTGTAGCAAGCGGTGTGCGCAGATGGTGGGCGGCATGTTCAGCAAAACGACGCTCGGCGGTGAAGGAATGTTCGAGTTTGGTGAGAAGTTGGTTGATGGATTTGCCAAGCGGCGCGAGGTCGCGCGGGACACCGGTGAGGGTGAGGTGAGACAAATCATCCGGTGAGCGGGAGCGGATTTGCTCGATGAGCGCGCGGATGGTGCCGAGGCCCGCGCCGATACCAACCCAGATAAGTAGGCCGATGAGCGGAATAAGCAGAATAAGCGGCGCGGAGAGATTAAGGAGAATGTTTTCGACGAGAGATTCGCGTAGGGAGATTTTTTCACCCGCTTCGATCGCAATGTTGGTTTGAGGGATAGGGAGATTATAGATACGCCAGTGGGCACCTTCTTTGTCCTCCACATCGCTGAAGCCGGCATGTTGTTGCGGTACATCGTGGCCGCTCGGAGCACCATCGGAAATCATGAGCACGCGGCCGGCTTTGAAGACGCGGAACATGCGGCTGTCGGCATAATCACTGGCGAAGCGGTTGAGCGCGCGCTGATTGCTGAGGCTGAGATCAACTTTGCGCAGGCGGCGAAAATCTTTGCTGCCGGATTCGATCGCTTCATCCTCGATCACGAGCCAAAGCATGTTGGCGCTGCTGATGAGCTGAGCATCATACACGTGATTGATTTGTGTGGTAGCGCTGCGGAACGCGAAGTAGCCGATGATGCAAACAGTGACGAGAATGGTGGGCGCAATGCGCAGGAACAGCGAGCGCGTGAGGGTATGGGCTTTCATATGTTCACCCGGTAACCGACGCCGCGAACGGTTTGGATGAAACTGGAGCCGAGTTTTTTGCGTAGGTTGTAAATCGTGACTTCGACGGTGTTGCTTTCGGCAGCGTCATCGGCGCTGTAGAGAACATATTCGATATCTGCCTTGGTGACGAATTTGCCGGCGCGTTCCATGAGTAATTTCAGGGTGCGGAATTCTTTCGAGGTCATGGGTATGGCTGCGCCGTTTTTGCGGACGATGCTGGCAGCGGGCTCAAGCTCCACTTCGCCGCAATGGAGAATGGTTTCGGTGCGGCCTTCGCTGCGGCGGATGAGGGCGCGGAGGCGAGCTAAAAGCTCGTCGAGATCAAATGGTTTGACGAGGTAATCGTCGCCGCCTGCATCGAGGCCCTCGACTTTTTGCTGCTGCGTGTCGCGGGCGGTGAGGAGCAATACTGGTGTACGGTTTTTTTGCTGACGGATGGCGCGCAATACTTCAAGGCCGGAGCGTTTTGGCAGATTGATATCGAGCACGGCGGCGATGAAATTGGAATTTTCGAGCGCAGCGAGTGCGGACTCGCCGTCTTGTACCCAATCAACACCATAGGCGTGCCGCTCCAACGCTTTTTTGAGCGAGGCCGAGCATGTCATCATCTTCTACGAGCAGGAGTCGCACATGGGTTTCTTCTAGCGTGTTTGGGCGAATAAAAAAAGCCCGCGATTGCTCGCGGGCTTTTCTCGAAGTTTGACGTGAGCAAGGCCACGACAAACCTCCATAAACTACATAGCAGGCGATTCGCTGCCAGCAGCCGGCGCAGCAGCAGCCGGTTTAGCTGCGTGGTGCGTTGCATGATGTGCGTGACGTGCATGATGCGTCGTCGGCTTGGTGGTCGACGAGCTGTCAGCTGCGAAAGCAACAGACGAAGCAGCGAGAGTAGCAACGCTTACAGCGAGAACGAGTTTCTTAAGTGCCATGGTAAAATCTCCTTTAAAGGTTAAATGAATTGGCACGACCGGTTATACGTCCGCGACATGATGCGAAACTGATGACGAGTATTATTCTTTTTATCCACAGATTCGGCGCAAGATGATGCGAAACTGATGCGCGGATATGGCGCGCCAGCATGCTCAAAAACGTAGAAATCTGGTTGTTTTATTGCCGATTGTAACGCGAGCCGGGGAGATAGCCGGGCATGGTCTGCGTGGTGCTCGCGGCGATGCCTAGGTCGGTACTGCTGTTGCAGCGTAGATTGGTTTCAACCAAGGTGCTGCAGAGGCTATCGATGAATGCCTGGCGTGCAAATGGGCCGACGCGGAGCGACACTGGCCCCTCACCCCCATGCCG
>JBGAJE010000097.1:0-6292 GCA_044225085.1 Rickettsiales bacterium
CTGACGGTGGATGTGTGGGAACATGCCTACTATCTCGACTACCAAAACCGCCGGCCGGATTTCGTGCAGACATGCTTGGATAAGCTCATCAACTGGGATTTCGCGGCAGCGAATTACAGCGGGAAGAGTTTTAAGGTCGCAGCTTAGTTACTCGCGAACAGCGAAGCCGGCTGGTAGGCGGATCGCTATCGGCGGCGCGCAGGTGTTTGATGGGTCGAGTGTAAATCCAGCGATGCCGGCGTTTTCAAATACCTTGTTAATATCGCTGAGGCGCGCGTTCTCGAGCGCGAGCACTTGCTCGGACGTGAGGTTGATGTTTGCTTGAGCACCTGATTTTTGGCTATCGAGTGCGATGATGTCTGGTTTATCGAGATTGATAAGGCGGGCGATGGCTTTTAAATTCGTATCGCAACTAAAGGCGATATTATCCGGTATGCCATCGTGGTTTGCATCGGCAATCAGTATACGACTTGTGCCGTAAAACACTTCGATGTTGGCTACATCGCCAGAAGGCAGCCGTTCTGAAATGATAGCCGTACGCTCAGGCTTGGTTTTGCCTGAAGTAAGTTCGGTGATTGTGAGGCTAAGGCCTGGGCCGCCGTAATTGGTGCCGCGCGTATCTTCAGCGATAGTGTAGAGCACTTTATTGCGTATTTCCTCGTGGCTGCCGGTGCGGGTAAAGCCGCCGTTTGCGTTGACAACGGTGACGCGGTTATCGCGCGCGATGGTGTAGGTTCCGTCGGCGTGGAAGCTCCAGGCTTCGGGCATAGTTGGGGAGGCGATAGCGATGGTATGCGTGTCGCCGCCATCCAGTTTGAGCGTGAGGGCGCTCGGGTTGACACCGGGTGCGGCTGGGAAGGCAATGGCGATGAGCTCACCTTGTGCGCCGCGCTGGATTTCGTAGCGCTGTTCGGGAAATAGGATGCCATTTTGGGTGATGGTCGCATCCCCACCCGCGATACGGATTTCGAGCGGGCCGTTGGCGATGGCATTGACCTGCTGGCCATCGAGATCGATGGCGGTGACACCATTATCGGTGCTCATGATCGCATCGAGCTGGCCATTTTTATGATAATTGATCGGCGCCATCGGCGTTCACTCCCTGACCGACGAATCTAGCGGGCGGCTTGGTTTTGTTTGTGAATGTTTTGTGAAGATTTAGTTGCGCGGCAACATAAGCGCTGTTGCAACTCTGCGGCCTTCGCCAAGGAGGATGTTAAACGTGCGGCAAGCGGCGCCGGTGTCCATGGTGTCGATTCCAAGTTCGCGGGCTTTTAAGGCGCTGCGCAGGGCCGGTGGCAGCATGGTGTGGCGTGCGCCGGTGCCGATAAGGAGTACTTCGGCAAGTGGCGTGGCGGTGAGGATGGGCGCGAGCGCCTCAAGGGTGAGTTCACCGCTCCACGGGAATACCTCAGTGGGGGTGACGAGCACGGGTGTGTCGTAGGTGGCGTTGCCGATGCGGAATCCGTCGGGGCCGTAGGACTGGATCACCTGCGCATCCGCGCCGAGTTGGGGCATGATGTCTTGCATGAAGCTCTCCTTTGTCATTCCTGCGAAGGCAGGAATCCAGTGCGACGCGTTGCGTCGCAGATATTATTTAAGAAGCTGGATGCCAGCCTTCGCTGGCATGACAAGCTTCACGGCTAAGCCTAAATCGGTACGCGTTTCGGCCGTGTCCGGCGGGCCCATAATACGATCAACATCCGGCAGAACATCACGGAGGCGAACATGGTCGAGAGAATCCCGATTGTCAGCGTCACCGCAAAGCCTTTTACCGAACCGGCACCAAGCGAGTAGAGCAACCCGGCGGCAATGAGGGTGGTGATGTTGGAATCGAAAATCGTGCCGAAGGCGAGGTTGAAGCCCGACTCAATCGCGCCGAGCGGGCTTTTGCCGAAGCGGATTTCATCGCGGATACGTTCGAAAATAAGCACGTTCGCATCGACCGCCATCCCCATCGTGAGCACGATGCCGGCGATGCCAGGGAGTGTGAGCGTCGCCTGAATCAGCGACATCGCGCCAATCACCATGATGAGGTGGATGGCCAGGCCGAGATTAGCGAAGATGCCGAACAGGCCATAAGAGAGCAGCATGAAAACGATCACGAGGCCGATGCCAAGAACCGCGGCCATCATACCAGAGTTGATCGAATCCTGCCCAAGGCTGGGACCGACGGAGCGTTCTTCCACCACCGTCAGCGGTGCGGGCAGTGCACCGGCGCGCAGGAGGAGTGCAAGTTCATGCGCAGATTCGACCGTGAAGTTGCCCTCGATAATGCCGCGACCACCCAGAATGGCGGAGCGGATGACCGGCGCGGTGATCACCTTGTTATCGAGCACGACGGCAAAGCGCTTGCCGATATTGGCTTGGGTGATTTCGCCAAACTTCTGCGCGCCAGCGGTGTTGAATTGGAATTCAACCACCGGCAGACCTTCGGTGAAAGAGGCGTTGGCGTTGGTGAGGTTTTCACCGCTGAGGGCGATTTGGTTATAGACGGCGTAACGCTGCGTGCCGCCCGCGCGTTTTTCGGATTCATCGTCCGATGGAAGCAGTTGCGTATCGGACGGGAGGATGCCTTGGGCTGCCGCATCCGGCGAGACGGATTCGTTGACAAGGTGGAACGTCATTTTCGCGGTTTTGCCGAGGAGGCGCTTGAGCTCGGCAGGATCAGCCAGGCCTGGCACTTGGACGACGATGCGGTCGAGCCCTTGGCGCTGGATGATCGGCTCCTTCGTGCCCGCTTCGTTGACGCGGCGGTTGACGATCTCGATCGACTGCTCGAGCAGCCGCAGGCGCAGGGCTTTGAGTTTGGTTTCGCTGTAGGTCAGGTGCGAGACGCCGTCTTTCTCGTCGATGGAGAGATCGGGATCGAGCTTATAGAGAATATCATCGATTTTGACATTGGGAGCGATGGTTTCGGGGCGAATGCGAACGCTGACTTCGGTTTCCGTCGCGTGCAGATCAATGTAGCCGACATGGGCTTTGCGGAGTTCGTCGCGCAGCGAATCGCGGACGTTGTTCATGTGGTCACGCATGTAGCTGTTGAAATCGAGCTCGAGCAATAAATGCGAGCCGCCTCGTAAATCGAGACCCAGCGGCACGGTTTGGTGCGGAAGGAAAGCCGGGAGTTTATCAAGCACGCGCTGTGGCAACACGTTTGGGAGCGCGAGAAGGATGAAAATCGCCGAAACGGCGCAGACAACAGTTACTTTCCAACGTGGGAAGACGAGCATGACAAGACCCTTTTATGGTTCCTGGTGTTTACCAGGGCGACGCATTTTTTAGGTGCAAATGCACCGTTACGTCAATTGTCGTTCGCGATTTGATTTTTGCTGGGGACGATGTTGTCGTTTTTCTCAGCGGTTTTCTTTTTGCTAACGGGTGCTGGCTGGGCGGGTTCGGCGCCCACGACGCTGCCGATGGTCATTTTTTGCACACGCACTTGCACGCCGCTCGCGATCTCGATGGTGACGAACGGTTCTTTCTCATCAACCTTGGTCACAGTGCCATAGACACCGCCGCCGGTGATGACTTCGTCACCTTTTTTGAGGGTCGTGATCATCGCCTGATGTTGCTTCATGCGCTTTTGCTGCGGGCGGATGAGCAGGAAATACATCACCCCTGCGATGGCAACGAGTGGCAGCAAGCCAGCCATTTGTTGCGAGCCGACACCTGCATCCGCCGTTTGGGCGAGCGCGGTGATGGGGAAGAAGGCCAGGAGAATGGTAAGCATGCGAGTCATTGGGTGTTCCTATTTTTGTCATTCCCGCAAAAGCAGGAATCCAGTTCTGCCCTGTGGCATGAGATCCCGCCTTCGCGGGAATAACAGTTTCGTCAGCGGCAGAGCCGCTAACGCAAAACCGCTATTTCAACTTCGTTTCGGTGAATTCGACGTGCTTACGCGCGACCGGATCGTATTTCTTGAATTTCAGTTTCTCGGTCTGCTTACGCGGGTTGCGTTTTTTCACGTAGAAAAAGCCCGTATCCGCCGTCGATTCCAGCTTCACGAGAATGGTTGCCTTCTTTGCCATAACTGCCTCGATTGAATTGAGCGGGGCAACTTAAGCATTTTTGGGCGGGTGTCAAGCACGGCATCGTCACAATTTTTTCATTGATTTTCACTATGATTCCCGCAACACCAAGCCCATGAGCCATATTCGTAAAGTTGTCTTCCCGGTGGGCGGGCTTGGGACGCGGTTTTTGCCGGCGACCAAGTCGATGCCCAAGGAGATGCTGCCGGTCGTCGATAAGCCGTTGATTCATTATGCGTTTGAAGAGGCGCGGGCAGCGGGAATCGAGCAGTTTATTTTCGTGACCGGTCGCAATAAAGAGGCGATCGAGAACCATTTTGACCGGGCGTATGAGCTTGAACGGACGCTGGATGAGAAGCAAAAAACTTCGGCACTCGCGGCGACGGCGGATTGGCTGCCCGATCCGGGATCGGTGGTGTATCTGCGTCAGCAAGAGCCGCTGGGGCTTGGCCATGCGGTATGGTGCGCACGGCATGTGGTGGGGGATGAACCCTTCGCGGTGATTTTGGCGGATGATTTGGTGCATGGGGCGGCCACTGGCTGCCTCGCGCAGATGATCGCGGCGCATGCGCAGGTGCCCGATGCGAATATGGCAGCGGTGATGGAAGTGCCGCCTGAGAAAACTGCCAGCTATGGGATTTTGAAGATTGCGGAGCCGATGGGGAAACTTGTGAAAGCGAGCGGGCTTGTTGAGAAACCGGCACCGAAGGATGCGCCGTCGACGACGTCGATTATTGGTCGGTATATTTTGCAGCCGTCGATTTTTAAGGCGCTGGAGAAGGTGGCGCAGGGCGCGGGTGGTGAGATTCAGCTGACGGATGCGCTTAACCAGCACATCACGCGTACGGAATTTTACGGCTACCGCTTCGATGGCACGCGTTATGACTGCGGTGAAGTGGCAGGTTATATCGAGGCGAATGTGGCGTTGGCCCTGGCACGGCCAGAGTTGGCCCCTGCCCTCAAGGCGCGGCTGGCGGCGCTGTTGGTCGCTTAAAAATAGCGATTTTTTATGTGTTACCCCGGCGCTGTTAAAAAAACTGGCGGCTTTTGGCGGCTTTTTTGGTTAATAGGCGCAATCTTAGCAAATTGTTAACTGATATAAACTATCCTGAAATCTGGGTTTTCTTATTTAGGTAACCGTAGGTTTTATATGGATGGTGTGAATCGTATCGGCCCTGCCCCTGTGTTAGGGGCGTCGAAGCTATTAAGTAAGCCTGCCGTAACAGGTAAGGAACTGAATGCGTTTTATGACATCAAAACGCCTCATGAGCGGCTTGATGCTTCAGCAAAACAGGATGTGCGTGAGGCTTATAGTGTCACGAGCCAGGTATTACTGAGCAACCCGGTGGTAGCGAATGAGTATGCCGAAAAACCGAGGGTTACACTCAATAGTTACGGCGCATTGCTGCCGAAACCAACCTATAAACGGCTGGATGCATAGCGCGGCCTAAGCTTTCCCTTGACGGAAGCATATTTTTCGTGCATACATGCCTCTGAGTTAAATTAGTAACTCTTTGATACTACAGACTACTGCTCAGGTTCGCTACCAAAGTGAATTCCTACGGTGGTGCGGACGGAGCCTTTTTTCCTCCTCATGTTGGCCAAAGAGTTTCGCGTGCTTGCACGTGTAAATTCGACTCTGCCTGATTTCGCCATAGTGGCGCGATTGGGTAATAACGCCATATTTAGGAGTATTTTCAATGGCTACCGGTACCGTTAAATGGTTCAATCCCACCAAAGGCTACGGCTTCATTCAACCTGATCAAGGTGGCGCGGACGTATTCGTTCACATCACTGCACTCGAAGCAGCTGGCCTCCGCTCGCTGAACGAAGGTCAAAAAGTCAGCTACGAGCTTGCTACCAACAAAGGCAAGACCTCGGCTGCTAACCTGAAACTCGCTGCGTAACGTAGCCTGATTTTAGAATGCTCCACCGGGTGTGGTATTGCCCACCCGGTGGTTTTACTTACGCTCCGTCATGGAGCAATTCCGTAGTACCTATCTACGCCGCGCTCTTTAAAAATCCATGCGTGTTGAATTGTGTTTAGGTGCTGCAAAACAAAGCCTTACACAAACAACTTAAAGCATAGGATTAATTACTCATGAAACATTTTGATGAACTCAACTTGCCGCAGGCATTGCGCGCGGCACTGGTTGCTATGAACTTCACCACGCCGACGCCGATTCAGGCGCAGGCTATTCCCTTCGCCCTCGAAGGTCGCGACGTGCTCGGTACGGCGATGACCGGTTCGGGCAAAACCG
>JBGAJE010000098.1:0-6245 GCA_044225085.1 Rickettsiales bacterium
ATAAGCCTGGCCGATGGATTGATGGCCCAAACATACGCCAAACAGCGGAATCTTACCCTGGTTTTGCTTAAGCAGGTCAAGGCAAATGCCCGCATCATCCGGCGTCGCCGGGCCGGGCGAAATCACGATCCCATCCGGCTTCTTGCCGAAAACATCGTCCACACGCAGCGCGTCATTGCGCACCACCTCCACCGTCGCCCCAAGCGCGCTGAGGTAATGCACCAGGTTGTAGGTGAAGCTGTCGTAATTATCGATGAGGAGGATGTTTTTCGCCATGCCTGTCCATAACCCTAAGGCACAGGCGATGCCAAGTGAATTGTCATCCCAGCGAAGGCTGGGATCCAGCGCGGCGAGTTTTCGCCGCTCAATATTACGAATTTACCCTATAGGATAGGCTGCATTTTGCTGGTGCTTCGCACGCTGGATTCCCGCCTTCGCGGGAATGACAACTGCCTAAGTCGCGTGGGTGGCGCGCGCTTCCATCACCGCCGGGGGCGTGAGGCAACGTTTACCGAAGCGCTCTTGCGCCAGGCCCTTCAAATAAGCCCGCCGAATTTGCCCAGCCTGATAGGCCTGCTGCACTTCCTTATCATGCCGATCCGCCCCGCTGATGAAACGAATGATCCCGCGAAACGGCAGCTTAATCTCGCTACTGATAAAGCCAATTACTCCATCGTGCACCGCTTGCTCGCCACTATCGGCCAGCGTATCGGCATCGGGCAATTCTGGCAGTTGCAGCTCATCGGACGAAGCAGAGGCCAGCTGCACCTTAATTTTCCCCGCCTCATAATCCGGCCCGAGGATGGTATCGAGCTGGGCCAGCTCATCCTGAATCGTCTTACATTGCAGTTTTTTCGGGCGGGCGTAAGGGTCCTGCATCACTGTTTGCAGCAATTCGGGAATCTCTTTGCGCTTGATATTGAGATCCTCCAGCGGACCGGTGGCGGCATCGAACATATCCTGCGCGCCATTGCTGGCGTGGGAGGAAACATCGGTATTGCTGTTGCAAGCGGTGAGAAGCAGCGACGTCAGCCCAAGGATCGCGACGGTGCGCAGGTGGCGGGCGGACTGGTGAATATGGTACATATACGTAAACTTAATGTACCACAAAACCCGCAGAAACCCTAAGCGAATCGCCAATGCAAAGCACCAATTCGCTAGTGCGTTGCGGTAGCTTCTTCAAATGCTAGCTATCATAAAAGCCCAGCCAAGGCTCAAGCGCCTCGAAGGTTTGATGCATCGCATAGCCACGTGCAAAGATAATGGGTAGGTGGCCATACACCACGGAAAGCTGCCATTCCGCCGCTTCTTCGCCATCTTTCTTGATGGCGGCGACGTAAAGCGCCGAAGCAAGGCCCGTGCGATCCGACCCCGCCTGGCAGTGAATTAATAAGGGTTTTGGCGCATCGCGCATTACTTTGATAAGGTTCTCAGCTTCTTGCTGGTTCAGCTCAGTATGTGCGGACATGCGGAAGTTAATATGGGTAATCCCATCGGCTTTGGATTCGGCAACTTCTTCGTTATACCAATCACGTCCGGTATTTTCGCCGCGTAGATTAAGCACAGAGCGAATACCATATTTTTTCGCATAACGGGTAATATCACCCGGCTCAAACTGAGCGGAGCGATAGAGCTCACCCTTATAGACCTCATGGAAATTCCCATTGACTTGCAGCAAGCCCCAATAGAGCAACATGGCAGTAACTACCCCGCCCGCCGCGATGGCAACTTTCGTATAGAGTTTCATAAGGCCCCCGTTGTCTGACAGGTTATATAATGTCGGTGGAGTCTTTATGCAAATTTTACGGCTTCCTCGGCCGCGCGCATGACGGCTTTGGCTTTGTTGAGGCATTCTTGGTATTCATCGGAAGCCACTGAATCAGCAACGATTCCACCGCCGGCTTGGATGGTGATTTTGCCGTCTTTCACCAAGGCGGTGCGCAGGGTGATGCAGGTGTCCATCGAGCCGTTAGCGGAGAAATAGCCGACGCAGCCGCCGTAATAACTGCGGCGGATGGGCTCCAGCTCGTCGATAATTTCCATCGCGCGGATTTTGGGCGCGCCGGAGACAGTGCCTGCCGGGAAACCGGCGATGAGGGCGTCTACTGCGTCGTATTTCGGGTCGAGCGTACCTTCGACATTGCTGACGATGTGCATCACGTGGCTGTAATGCTCGATGATCATGCGTTCGGTGACACGGACTTCACCGGCGGCAGCCACGCGGCCGACATCGTTGCGGCCGAGGTCGAGTAGCATCAAATGCTCGGCGCATTCTTTCGGGTCGGCGAGGAGGTCGGCGGCGAGGGCCGCATCCTCCGCCTTGTTTTTGCCACGCCGCCGTGTGCCTGCGATGGGGCGGATGGTGACGGTATCATCGCGCAGGCGGACGAGGATTTCGGGGCTAGAGCCTACGAGCGCATAATCGCCGAAGTTAAGGTAGAAGAGGAACGGCGAAGGGTTCATGTGGCGCAGGCTGCGGTAGAGCGCGAAAGGCGGCAGGTCAAAGTCCGCGGTGAAACGCTGACACAGCACCACCTGGAAAATATCACCGGCGGCAATGTAGTCTTTGGCTTTGGCGACCATTTGGGCGTGGTCGGCTTCGGTGAGGTTGGAGGTGAAATCGCGCTTGGTGGCGGGCACGTCCTTATAGTAATTGCGCTGGTCGAGCGGGCCCTGGAGGGTGCGGGCGATTTTTTCGATGCGGGCGGTGGCGGCGTCGTAGGCTTTGTCGGCATCGCCGGTCGTGTCCCACACAGGGGTGATGATGTAGACAACACCATCCACCGCATCGAAAATCAATTGCGCGCGGGGGCGGATAAAGCAGGCGTCGGGGATGGCGATGGGGTCCGGATTATTGTCCGGCAAACGCTCCATCAGCTTCACCATGTCGTAGCCCATATAGCCGATGAGGCCGGCGGCCATGGGGGGCGTGCCTTCAGGGAGTTCCATGCGGTGTTTACGGACGAGGTCGCGCAGGGTGCTCATGCTGTCGTCCCAGGCGGATTCGAAGCTGGTTTCGGCGAAGGGCGGCGTGGTGGAGATTTCGGAGCGATTGCCGTAGCAGCGCCACATCATGTCCGGCTGGATACCGATAATGGAATAGCGCCCGCGCGTTTCGCCGCCCTCGACGGATTCGAGCAGGAAAGTTGGGCCGTCATCCGTCGGCAGTTTCAGCATGGCGGAGACGGGGGTTTCCAAATCCGACACCCGCTTGGTGAAGACGACTTGCGCTTTACCTGCCGCGTAGTTTTTGCGGAAATCTTCGCGGCTGGGGCTGAAATGAAAACCGGTCATGATGCCTAATCAGGATGGTTGAGCAATTGCGGATTGACCTTCACCGGATGGCGTCTCGAGAAATCCGTAAACGCGGCGCCCTCGATATCCTGGTTCACCATATCGACCAATTGCTTGGCAATAGGGCCATCCGGCTTCGTCTCAAGGTTCGCCTGTGGGTGATGCGATGCGGTCACCACTGCGAGCATTTGATCGCCATTAGGTAGCGATAACGGCCCTGCCGTCTCACCGATTTTCCGCTCAAAAATTGCTTCCTGCATGGAAGGCGGAACACCGTACACATTATTCGGCTTACCCTCAACCGGCCGCGGCAGTGCATTCACCGGGCGGCCATAGAGGCCGGATTTCTCTAGTGCCGCCTGCCAAGATTCCTCTTTCACAAGTGCGGCCTTTATCTCTTGCGCCTTGTTTCGTGCCTCTTCGCGTGCCAGCTGGAGGGTGAGGGCGCTGCGCGCCTCGCTTGCCACCGCCTCAAACGGCTTGGGTGATGCCGGGTTGAGCGATTTCACCGCAACCATCAGCATAGTGCTGCTCCCCGGCGCGGTAATCACGCCGGAAATTTCGCCGTCATTCAGCGCCAAACCTTGCTCGATGGCGGATTTTTCCACCTCATCGCCACGGTTTTTGGCGCTTTCCGCCGTCACATTCGGTAGTATCCGTGATTGCGCTTTCAGCCCCAGTTTCTCGACTGCTCCGCCAAGCGTGCTCCCACCCGCCAACGCATCCTCGATACCGTTGCGTAGCTCATTCATCGCATCATCCCGCGCATCGTCACGCTGCTGCTCCGTGATTTTATCGGGCGCGGGCGCGCCGTTATCCTTGCTCTTGTCGGTGATCTCTTTGTCGATCCAGCGCGTAATCTCCCCCGGCGCGAAAACAATATATTCCAGCGTTCGGTTCGGTTCGGTGAGGTAAAGCAGCTTATGCTCCTCATAATACGCCTTCACCGCATCATCCGTCACCGCATTGGCGGGCGCATGGGCCGGCACGGTTACAATCACCGCATCACGCGTTTCCCCGGCGGTTGATGCCGCAAGCGCCAGCACTGGCGGCGGCGGTGTAATATCCGACATATCAAGGCTCGCGACCAGAAACTTACCCATGGTCTCGTTACGCAATTGGGAAAGGAATGCTTCCTCGTTAATACGCAATTCACTCAGCATGGTTTTATAGGCCTGCGCGTTAAAGCTACCGTCCTTATTCGTGAATTGCGGCTGTTTGCGCAGCGTTTGCGCCAGCATGGTATCATTTACCCGCAAACCAAGCCCGTATGTTTCCTCGCGGATGAGATGCTGCTGAATCAACTGCCGCAGCACGGCGATGTCCATTTTGCTGGCATCCATACCGGTGATGCCCATCGCCTGCATCTGCCGGTCGAGCAGGATCTTCTGGCGTTGAAATTCCGCGGTGCTGATCGTCTCATTCCCCACATGTGCCGCATAGCCGGGGCCACTGCTGCGAATCACATCGCCCACACCCCAAAGCGCAAACGCGAGTGCGATAAACACCACCGAGATTTTAGCGACAAACCCCGAGCCTAACCGGCGCATCGAATGGAACATGGTTTCTCCTTGATATAGAATGGGGCAGATGTACGTGGCGCATCGGGCTTTGTCAAAGGGGTCGGCGAAGCTGTGTATGATGATCGCTAGCAGTTGACGCGCTCGGCATCGGCTGGCATAGCTTGCGCCATGAAATCCACCCCGACTTGGCTCGTTGCAAACTGGAAAATGAATGGCGACACGGCGCGCACGCAAGCCTTCGCCCACGCCGTGAATGCACAACTTGCCAAAGCACCGTCCTGGCTACACGGCGTGTTCTGTCCGCCCTTTCCCTATCTTCCGATTGCAGCGGTTGCGCTACCGGGCAATGCCCGGCTGCATTTGGGTGCCCAAAATTGCCATGCGCACGAGAAGGGTGCCCATACCGGCGAAGTCAGCGCCCCGATGCTCGCTGAAATCGGCTGCCAGTACGTCATCCTCGGCCATTCCGAACGGCGGGCGACAGGGGAAACCGATGCGGATGTGCTCGCCAAGGCCGAAGCAGCCATCGCCGCCGGGTTGTGGCCCATTATCTGCGTCGGCGAATCGCGCGAGACATACGACAAAAAACAAACCAACGCCTGGCTCGACAGGCAACTAGCCACCCTCAAAACCCTACCCACTGGCCGCTACCTTATCGCCTATGAGCCGATTTGGGCGATTGGCTCGGGGAAAACGCCGACAACGGTTGAAATTCAAGCTGCCCACAACCATATCAAATCAGCACTTGGCAGCGCTACATCCGTCCTGTATGGAGGCTCGGTGAATCCGGCCAACATCGGGGAAATCCTTGGGTTATCGGGTGTCGCGGGCGCGCTGATCGGTGGCGCGAGTTTAGAGATAGAGAGCATGAATGCGATGATCGCTTCGTGCCAATAGAGGGTTAAATGGAACATGTATTACTCGTCATCCAAGTGCTGATCGCGATTGCGTTGATCGCCATCATCCTTCTTCAGCGCTCGGATTCGGACGGTTTCGGCCTGGGTTCAGGCTCGGGAAGCAACCTGCTTTCTGGCCGCGCGACAGCGAATCTTCTCACCCGCACCACCGCGATTTTGGCGGGCATGTTCATGCTCAACGCGCTGTTGCTCTCGGTTCTTGCCGCTCACAACCGCCCAACTTCGATTGTAGACACCATCCAGCAACAAGAATCGCAAACTCCGGCAACCCCAGCAGTGCCCGTCGTTCCCACCATCGGTGCGGATAAAAAACCGGCAGCACCTGCCACCGCGCCAAAAGTGACTGCGCCAGTTCCAGCGACTGAGGAAACCAAACCGGCCATCGCCCCTGCGGCAACGGATGCGGCACCAACCACCCCTGTTGCCCCGGTAGTGCAAAAACCGAGAATAAAACCGGCGGAAACCGCCCCCGCTGAAAAACCGGAAGCCAACGAAAACGACTAACCAGGAG
>JBGAJE010000099.1:0-6244 GCA_044225085.1 Rickettsiales bacterium
ATAGTCGTTATGCGATTGATCTTGCGCAGGCAGATACAGCCGCCATGATGCGGCATTTGCGGGTGATGAAAGCACGCGGGGCACTGACGATTGCGCTCGCGGATATTAACGGCAGTTGGCAATTGCATCAGGTGACGCGGGCGCTGTCGGATTTTGCAGGGGATGCGGTAACGATTGCGTTGCGGCACTTGCTGCTTAAGGCTGAGCAGCGGGGGGAACTCAAGCTCACCAGCGCCGAAATACCAGAGGCGGAGACGGGCATTATCATCCTCGGGATGGGGAAGCTTGGGGCGTATGAGTTGAATTACTCGAGCGATATCGATTTGATCGTGCTGTTCGATAAGGACACCCTGCCCTACACCGGCGCGCGCAACGCGCAGACATTTATGTACAAGCTGACGACGGATCTCGTGCAGTTGCTGCAGGAACGCACTTCGGACGGCTATGTGTTTCGCACCGATTTGCGCCTCAGGCCCGACCCCATGTCGACCCCGCTCGCGGTAACGACGGCGGCGGCGATGACGTATTACGAAACCGTCGGCCAGAATTGGGAGCGGGCGGCAATGATTAAGGCGCGGCCGATTGCGGGGGATATGGTGGCCGGCGCGGTGTTCATGCGCGAATTGGTACCGTTTGTCTGGCGCAAGACGCTCGATTTCGCGACGATTGCGGATATTCACTCGATCAAACGCCAGATGAATGTGAAGGCGGGTAAGGAAATTATCATCCCCGGCCATAATATCAAAACGGGGATGGGTGGAATTCGCGAGATCGAGTTTTTCGTGCAGACGCAGCAGCTCGTCTGGGGCGGACGGATCCCGGAGTTGCGGGTCACGGGGACGCTCGAGGCACTTGAGCGGTTGGTGCAGTTTGACATTATCAAATCCAACGCTCGCAAGCGGTTGGCGGTGTGTTACGAGCGGTTGCGCATCATTGAGCACCGTTTG
Organism: Rickettsiales bacterium; assembly: GCA_044225085.1. Classification (GTDB taxonomy): domain Bacteria; phylum Pseudomonadota; class Alphaproteobacteria; order Rickettsiales; family UBA3002; genus QFOX01. Next base: position 948 of record JBGAJE010000099.1, read on the forward strand.
CAAATGCGCAACGATGAGCAGACCCATACGTTACCTGCGGATGCAGAAAACATGCGCGAAGTGGCGATGTTCAGCGGCTTTCAGGCGGTGGAGCCGTTTGAGAACATGCTGATTGAAATTCTGCGCGATGTGCATCGGATTTACACTGAATCGATGGGTGACTCTGAACCATTGGCGGTGGATGGGAACCTGGTGTTCACGGGCGTAGAGCCTGATCCGGATACGCTCAAAACGCTCGAGCGGATGGGGTATCTCGAGGTGCGGCGGATTTCGGATATTATTCAGGGATGGCATCGCGGGCATCGGCGGTCGACGCGCAGTAAGCGCTCGCGGCAGGTGTTGACGGAGCTGGTGCCGGCCCTGCTTACCGCGCTTTCCAAAACCGCGAATCCGGATGCGGCGTTCTTCCATTTCGATGATTTTATCGACCGGTTGCCCTCTGGCGCACAGATTTTTACGATGTTCAATACTCGGCCTGAGATGCTGACGTTGCTGGCGGATATTCTCGGCTCCGCGCCCGCACTGGGTGATACGCTCAGCAATAACCCGGCGCTGCTTGATAGCGTGCTGGAGGCGGATTTTTTCCTTGGGTTGCCGACGAAAGAAGAGCTTGAGCATCTCGTCACCGAGCGGCTGCGTTATGCGCATGCGTTCGAGCAGAAGATGGTTTACCTGCGCATTTTTAACAACGAGAAACGTTTCCAGGCAGGCGTGCATTTGCTGAAGCGGCTGGCCACCCCCAAGCGCATCGGCGCGTTTTTGTCGGATGTGGCGGAGATTATTCTGCAATTCACCATGCAGGAAGTGTGGGCGGAATATGCGGTGACGATGCCTCCTTCTCCCCTTGGGGGAGAAGGTCGGGATGAGGGGTCCATCCACCGGCGAAAAGCAGAGGATAGCACCCTCACCCCAACCCTCTCCCCTAGAGGGAGAGGGAGTTTTTCCGCACCCTTTGCCGTACTCGCTCTTGGCAAACTTGGCGGGCGGGAGATGACGTTTGGATCGGACCTCGACATCGTGTTTATTTATGATGATGGCGGAGAGACGGCGTCGGAGAATCGCACGCATCTGACGCGCATCAGCCAACGGTTCGTGAGTGCGCTGACGTTGCTCACCCGCGAAGGGCGGCTTTATGAGGTGGATACACGGTTGCGCCCCGGCGGGTCAGACGGGCCGCTGGCGGTGAGTTTGACGGCGTTCGATAGTTATTTCGCCAATAGCGCTTGGACCTATGAACATATGGCACTGACGCGTGCGCGCGTCGCGGCGACGAATGATGAGGCATTTGCCGAGCGGGTGGAAGCAGCAGTGCGCCAGCATGTGCTGAAGCCACGCGATACATCGGCACTGCTTGCGGATGTGCTTGATATGCGTGAGCGGATTGCACGGGAGTTTAAAACCCAGAACCCTTGGGCGCTGAAGCATGTGCGCGGGGGGATGGTGGATCTCGATTTCATCGCGCAATATCTCGTACTTCGCTATGGGCCGGAGGATGCGACGATCTGGCATCGCAACGCGCGGGCAGTGTTCGAGGCCGCGCAGGCGCATCACCTGCTTGATGAGGCGATCACCGCGCCGCTAATTGAGGCCAAAAAATTCGAGAGCGATTTGATGAGCCTGCTGCGCCTTTCCGCCCCCGGTGGGGTGATTACGGATGAAGCGCCCGTAGGGCTGAAACGGTTGCTGACTAAGGCGATGCGGGTGAAAAATTTCGCGACATTGAAAGAGCGGTTGCTTGCGATGGAACAAAACGTCACCGCCGGATTTGCATTGATGCGCGATGGGAAGCTGTAACCCGGCATCTCCTTGCCCTTGCGGGGAGGTGGATGCCGGGTTTGCCGTTGAGCGACTAGTCGGGCGGCTTCGCCGTGGGTGCGGTATACTTCTCCGCCGCTTTGGCCGCCCTGTAGGCGCTTTTCAGACCACCTATCAGCAGGTAGTCATCTAAGCTATCTTCCGACTCTTTCGGAGTGCAGAGCTTATTGGAGGGGCACCAGGCCATTCTGCCATCAAGCGTGAAGGGAACGAGTCTACGCTCCCGCACCTTGAGGACAAATGTCATGGCCCCCCATCCGGTTGGCCCATTGCTCACGAGAAGGGAGACTTGCTTCCCTATCTCGAGAGTCGGTTGATAGTTGTCTTGCCCGAGAGGAGCCGACCTTACTGGCAGCTCCCATTGGGTGGTGGGCGCCCTCAGCTGACCGCAACCGGTCAACAAAAGTAGCAACAGCACGAAACGCATCCGCGTTCTCCTGTTCGTTGCCCGTAATCGGGCATGTATCACGTGAAGGCAAAGATCAAAGACTCAAGCCAATCAAGTATACGTCCCCACATCCATGACCAAAGCCATGAACGAGAAGACGAAAAAAGTACGGTGCGACTATAAAAGGTTCTAGGGTGGGCATTATGACAGTTGCGTGAAGATTGCTGGAACCGCTGCTTGCACTCGCGCCGCCTGCGGCCTAGATTCTTTGCATCAACGATAGGAGCTCACCATGACCGCCGCCGCCAAGAAAACCGAAAGCACTGCGCTCGCCGAAGGCACCACCGCCCCCAGCTGTAGCCTCCCACTGGCTAATGGCAAAAACACCGACCTTGCAAGCTTCAAAGGCAAGAAAAACGTCGTACTCTATTTCTACCCGAAAGATGATACGCCCGGCTGCACGACGGAAGCCAAGGATTTCCGGGATTTGATGGGGGAGTTTGAGAAGGCGGATACGGTGATTATCGGCATCTCGAAAGACGACCATAAAAGCCACGACAAATTCAAAGCGAAATACGATCTGCCATTTGCGCTAGCCGCTGACACTGACACCAGCATCTGCGAACTCTTCGGTACCTGGGCGCAGAAAAGCATGTACGGCAAAACCTACATGGGCATTAACCGCAGCACGTTTTTGATCGATAAGGCAGGCAAAGTCGCCCGCGTCTGGCCGAAGGTCAGCGTAACGGGGCACGCGAAGGAAGTGCTTGAGGCGGTGAAAAAGTTATAGGCTGCAATTAAGGAGCAGGGCGTTGACCCCCGGCTGGAGCAGGTGACCGACCCGGTGCCGATGGGGTTAGATCGCCCAGAACAGGCGGCTCCGGAGCATTTTGCACAGGCCCTTTTGCTTCCTGAACCATAGTATCGGCAAATTTGCCTAATGCCGGATTGTTGCGCTTAATGCCCTCGACCTGAAGCGCAGTGGCCGCTTGTTTGATCACGCCGCCCGCCTGTGGGAACAAATCGCGCTCATAGTTAACTGCATCGCCCCGCGCTTGTTCCATATAGGCACTGTAGCCAGGATTGTTATCCGTCTTCATATTAGATAACCTAGCTGCTTCCATCTCGCCGGCGATCTCATGTGCCTTCCAATATGCATCTTTGGCTAGCTGCTGTGCTTGCCGCAGGTCTGCAGGATCCGTCATGCGAGGCTCAGGTACGGGTGACAAAGGTTTTTCGGCGCGCACCTCATCAATCATATGGAACACTCGCGCGCCAGCCTGCGCGGCGAGTAACGGTTGCATAATCTCAGCAGGCACCATGCCAAGGCCAGTGACCACCTGCCCGAGCGGCGGTACACCAGCAGGCGCGCCTTTGCGCTGTTCCATCGTCGTGTGCGCGGCAGCTTCATGTGCTGCGGTTACGCTGAATTCCGCTTTCGCTTTATTCCAGCCTTCTTCGGTTTGAAGGGCACGCAAATTTTGCGGGTTTTTAAAATATTCGGTCGCTTTTTGCTCACCCATCGCGCCATGAAGCGCAATCGCGCGTTCCTGCACTTTCAGCGCCAGGTCGCGCTGCTCCGGCGTAATCGCGCCAGCGCGCAGGGCGATGTTACCAATCGGTTGTGTTGCGAGATCGTTAAGTAGGGTCATTGCATTTCTCCATCATGGCCATCCAAGGCTTTCATTGGCACCAATATAGCGTTATTTTTATTAATAATCAGTTAAAACCTGCTGCGGCACTTAAATATTCACAGAACCGTCATAAATCGCATCTATCCACATTCTCCACCACTGCCTCACACCCCTATTGCCAACCCGCGCGCGAGAAATTAGAGCTAAGCACATTGGGGAGACGCTATCATATGAAAATTTGTGTGCTGGGTGCGGGTGTTTTGGGGGTGATGAGTGCGTATGAGCTAGCCAAACGTGGGCACAGCGTTACGGTCATTGATCGTCAACCGGAGCCTGGGCGGGAATGTTCTTACGCCAATGGCGGGCAGCTTTCCTATGCGCATGCGGAGCCTTGGGCGAACCCGAATGTGTTTCCGAAGCTATTCAAATGGGCGTTTCAGGAAGATGCTCCGCTGGTGCTACGGCCTTCGACTGACCCGCATATGCTACGCTGGGGTTTGCTATTTTTGTTGAATTGCCTGCCATCGCGCGCGCGGCGGCATAGTGAAGTGATGCTGCGCCTAGGCCTCTACAGCAAAAAGAAAATGGCGGAGCTGATGGCCGATACGAAGGTGGATTTTCACCATCTCGGCAAGGGCATTTTGCATGTGTATTCGAACCAGGCGTCGTTTGACTCGGCGCGACGGCAGGCGGAGTTTCAGCATGATCTCGGCTGTGACGAAGTGGTGATGACGCCAGAGCAAACCTTTGCGCTTGAACCCACCCTCGCTCATACCACGCAAAAGCTGCTGGGCGGCATTCATGCGCCGATTGATGAGTCGGGGGATATTCACACCTTCACGAAGGGCCTCGCTGACTATATTCGCACGAAATATGGTGTGCAGTTTCAGTTCAACACTGCAATCCGCAAAATTCATAAATCGGGCGATATGGTATCGCATCTCGAGCTGGTGGGGGAAAACCAGGATTATATCTCGGGGTATGATGCGTATGTGATGGCGATGGGCGCACCGAGCTCGGTCTATCTGCGCCAACTCGGGCTCTACGTGCCAATTTACCCGATGAAGGGGTATAGCATCTCGTTTGATAGTTCGGAATTCTGCCCAACCGTCAGCATCACGGATGATGCGGCGAAGCAGGTTTATACATTGCTTGGCGGGCGGATGCGGGTGGCGGGTACGGCGGAGTTCGCTGGGTATAACGATGCTGTGCGTAAGGCGCGGATCGATCCGTTGATTCGGGGCATGAAAAGCCTTTTCCCCAAAGCCCCGCAGGAAAACCTTACGGAATGGGCGTGCCTGCGGCCTTCGACGCCCGATGGCCCACCGATTGTGGGGAAAACGCCACTCAAGAATCTTTACATCAATTCCGGCCATGGCACGCTGGGTTGGACGCAAGGGGCAGGCTCTGCGCGACTGCTCGCCGATGTGGTTGATCAGCGCCCGACCGAAATTCCTCTC
>JBGAJE010000100.1:0-6235 GCA_044225085.1 Rickettsiales bacterium
GGTGAAGGAAGCGATCGCGGCGATGGAAAGCAAGCTGGGTAAGACGGGGCGGATTGTCGTGCGCCCATCCGGCACGGAACCGCTGATGCGGATTATGATCGAGGGCGAAGACCAAGCCGCTATCGCGCGCATGGCGGATGAGCTGGCGACAGTCATCACCGCGAAAGCGGCGTAATGCAGGCTGCCCCGCACGGCCGTGTGCTGATTATCGCCGGATCGGATTCCGGTGGTGGGGCGGGGATTCAGGGCGATATCAAAACCGTTTCGGCGCTTGGCGGCTACGCGATGACAGCGATCACCGCGCTGACTGCACAAAATACGCAGGGTGTGTTTGGCATTCACCCGGTGCCCGATGATTTTATCGCGCAGCAGATTGCGCTGTGCTTCAGCGATATCGGGGCGGATGCGATTAAAACCGGCATGCTGCATAGCGCCTCGGTGATTGAAACGGTGGGGCGGGCGTTGTCGGGAAGTTATGCCTCGATTCCGCTGGTCGTTGATCCGGTGATGGTGGCCAAGGGCGGTGCGCCGTTGCTGGAGACGCAGGCGTTGCGGGCACTAAAAACGCTGCTGATTCCTCGCGCGGCGATCATCACGCCGAATTTGCCGGAGGCAGAATTGCTGCTCGGGCGCAAGATTACAGAAGATGGGATGATGAAAGCGGCCGAGGATTTATTGGTCCTGGGAGCGCAGGCAGTGCTACTCAAAGGCGGGCATGGATCAGGCAATAAGCTGACGGATGTGCTGGTGATGCGCGACGGTTCTCCCCTCCTCCTCACCACGCCACGCATCGCCACCCGCCATACGCACGGTACGGGCTGCGCGTTTGCCTCGGCGATTGCGACAGGGCTGGCCCAAAAATTGCCGCTTACTGAGGCGGTTAAGCGAGCACATGAGTATGTTCAGGCGGCGATTGCGCGGGCGCCGGGGTTTGGGCAGGGAAATGGGCCGTTAGGTCACTAATTTCCACTTGCCAAACGGCTGTTGAGCGGCTAAACACCCGCCTCCAACGCAGGAGTACCCTATGGCTAAAGCTGGCATTCACCCGGATTATCACATGATTAACGTCGTGATGACGGATGGTACGCGCTATCAGACGCGCTCGACCTATGGCAAAGAGGGCGATACGCTGACGCTCGATGTCGATCCCAAAACCCACCCAGTTTGGGTTGGCGGTGTGAACCTGCGTAAAACGGGTCGTCTTGAGAGCTTCAACAACCGCTTCAGCGGCATCAGCTTCGATGCTGGCAAAAAAGCGGCGGAGCCGAAGGCTGAGAAGAAATCCGACAAAAAAGACGAGTCGGCCGCTTAGTTTTCCTATTTCTTTGTCATTCCCAAGCTAGCGGAGTCCAAACGCAGCGCGTTTGGAAAACGTCGCTTCATTGGGAATCTTGCCACCTGCTCGACCTTTAAGATTCTCGCTTTCACAGGAATGGCGAACTGATACATCCTAGCTTTTAAATAAGCTCTCGGCTTGGGCCTTTGCGCCGCCGCGTTTATCAATTTCGGCTTTTACCTTGGCGATTTCTTCTTCGAGTTCGCGGATGTATTCGCGCATGTGCTCGACCGCCATGCCGTCGAGTTTGCGGGGAAAGGTTTGTGGGTGCTTTTCGCGGGCGAGATCATCGTCGAGGAACATAAGAGGCTCCGTGGTTTTGGTGACTATAGCGCCGGTGATGTGGGATGCAATGCGGTGATTCCGGCTTTCGCCCTTCTGCTAAAACTGCTACGGCTTGGGCATGATACAGACTTCCACAATTCCACTGACGATGCGGGGGATGGAGATTATCTCCGTTGGGGGCGCGTCGCGACTAGCGCTCGGCGGATTTGCGATACCGGAGCCGAGCGCAGACGAAGTGCTGGTACGGGTCGCTTATGCGGGCATTAACCGAGCGGATGTGTTGCAGGTGGCGGGAAGTTATCCAGCGCCGGAGGGTGCTTCCGCATTACCGGGGATGGAAGTCTCGGGCCATATCGCAGCGCTCGGCGATGGTGTCACCGGTTGGAAGATAGGTGACGCGGTATGCGGGCTCATCGCGGGCGGTGGGTATGCGGAATATGCGGTGGTGCCGGCGGCACAGTTGCTTCCCCTGCCCCAAGGCATCGGGTTGCGCGAGGCGGCGAGTTTGCCAGAGGCTTCGGCCACCAGCGTGATGGCGTTGATGCAAGAGGCGCATCTCAAGGCTGGTGAGCGAGTGCTAATTCATGGCGGCACTTCCGGCGTCGGGCTGCTGATGGCGCAAATCGCGCTGGCCTGGGGGGCGGAGGTATTCGCGACTGTTGGCAGTGCCGAGAAGGCTAATTTTCTGCGCGGATTTGGGGTGCACCCGATCAACCATCATACTGCACCATTTGGCGAACAGGTGATGGCGGCAACGCATCAGCAGGGCGTGGATGTGATTATCGACATCCTCGGCGCACCGCAGCTGGCCACGCATTTCAAGCTCCTGCGCAAAGGCGGACGGATGGTGACATTGGCGTTGCTGGAGGGGAATATCGTCGAATCCGTTAAGATTTCGGGGTTGCTGATGAAGGGGCTGCGCTGGTCAGGCGCGACGCTACGGGGTCGTTCAGCCATTGAAAAAACTGAAATTATTCAGCTTGTTCACGCGCAGGTATGGCCACATTTGGCCTCGGGGGTGATTCGGGCGGTGGTGGATAGCGTTTTCCCCTTGGTGGAAGCCGAAAAAGCGCATCAGCGGATGCAAGAACGCTTGCATATGGGCAAGATTCTACTAGAAGTAGCCCCTGCTTAAGGGTCAGCGCGACCCCAAATGAAAGACACTACGGAACATACGGAGCACTCCATGCCTACCCCTTTGATGCCTAAAGCAACCGCTGTTTGGCTGGTTGAGAACACGACGCTTACCTTCGAGCAAATCGGGGATTTCTGTGGGATGCACCCGCTGGAGATTCAGGGCATCGCGGATGGCGAAGTGGCAACCGGCATTATGGGTGTTAACCCCATTGAAGGCGGCGAGCTGGCTTCGGAAGAAATTACGAAGGCCGAGAAGGACGAAGATTACCGCATGGTGATGTCGCCGCATGCGCTGGCGCACATGAAAATGGCCGGCACGAAGAAAAAAGGTGCGCGTTACACGCCCGTTGCGCGTCGTCAGGATAAGCCAGAAGCGATTGCGTACATCATCAAGAACTATCCTTATATCCCTGATTCGCAGATCATTAAGTTGATCGGCACGACAAAGAAAACGATCGAGTCGATCAAAGAACGTACGCACTGGAACATTGCGAACATTAAGCCGAAAGATCCGGTGTTGCTTAAGTTCAAGCCAGCCGGTGCAGCACCAGCGAGCGATACTTCGGCCGCTTAAGCTTCTTTATATTCGTTATTGCGGGTCGCGGCGCGACGTGGCATTGATCTGTCCGATCATGACGCCACTTGCTAACGGAGACCATCTATGACCGCGCTGCCAGAACTATCCCGGATTCTGGAACGGGTGAGTGATGTCAATGTGCTGTGCGTCGGCGATATCATGCTCGACCGATTTATTTACGGGCGGGTGGATCGAATTTCGCCCGAGGCGCCGATTCCGGTTTTTAGTGCTGAACGTGAAGAACGGATGCTGGGCGGCGCAGGTAATGTGGTGCGCAATCTGCTGTCGCTGGGGGCGCATGCGTCGTTTGCTTCGGTGCTGGGCGATGATTCGGTCGGCAACCATATGACCACATTGGTCGGGCAGGAGAAGAAGCTCGTGCCCTATCTGATGACGGAGAAAGGGCGCGTTAGCACACAAAAAACGCGGTATGTGGTGAATGGTCAGCAATTGCTGCGTTCGGACCGTGAGACAAGTGCGCCGCTGCGCAATGAAATCGCGAATACCGTGCTTGAGATGTTACTGCCGGAACTGGCGGAGCATCAAGTAGTGATTCTGTCGGATTACGGCAAAGGCATGCTGACGCCGGTGATATGCCAAAGTATTATTAAGGAAGCAACGCGGCTTGGCATTCCGGTGTTTGTCGACCCGAAGCAGCGTGATGTTTCGGTTTACGCAGGGGCGACGGTATTGAGCCCGAATGTGCGTGAGCTGGCATTGGCGGTCGGTGTTGATCATTTCGAGAATGATGCGGCGCTGGTGGCCTCGGCAACCGCGCTCGCACGCACGCACCATTTCCAATATGTGCTGACGACGCGTGGCGAACATGGGATGACGCTCGTGGATGCGCAGGGGCTGATTATGCATATCGACGCGGTGGCGCAGCAAGTGTTCGATGTGTCTGGCGCGGGTGACACGGTGATTGCCACGTTGGCGGCAACTTATGCGGCTGGGGCTTCGATGCCGATTGCCGCGGAGCTTGCGAATCTCGCGGGTGGGATTGTGGTCGGCAAGCTTGGCACGGCGGTGGTGCATCGCACCGATTTAACAACGGCGCTTTATACGTATCGCACGGCGGTGCTGCATCAAAAAATCCTGCCGCTCGATACGGCGCAGGATATGGTGGCAAATTGGCGGCGCGATGGGCTGACCATCGGTTTTACCAATGGGTGCTTCGATATTATGCATGCGGGGCATATTAGCTTGCTCGCGGCAGCGCGGAGCAAATGCGACAAACTCATTGTTGCGTTGAATACGGATGCATCCGTACGCGCACTTAAAGGGCCGAGTCGGCCGATCAATGCGGAGATGGATCGCGCGCAGGTGCTTGCAGCGCTCGCGACGGTCGATGCGGTGGTGTTGTTCGATGAAGATACGCCGCTTGAGCTTATCAAAACCTTGAAGCCCGATGTGTTGATGAAAGGCGCGGATTACGGGCGTGCGGAAGTGGTGGGCGGTGACTTTGTTGAGGCCTACGGCGGGCGGGTGGAACTGCTCCCATTAAAAGAGGGTTATAGCACTAGCGGCATCGTGGATAAAATCCAGAGTTAGCCTTGGGTTGCGCGGGATAATTACTAAAATGCGCGGGATTATTTTAATTCTTTGTTAATTATTTTACGTGATACTCACGATTGCTTTGGCAGGCGCGTCGGCCTCAATGTCGGCGTATTTTGTTGTAATACTGCCACGCTTTTGAGGGAGTGGCGACTATCTTCTAAAATAGCCGAAGAAGCAATTGACTCACTAATTACCCCATGGTCAAAAATGGGGCTGTATGAATAACTTTGGGGAGAAAGACTCATGAAACGAACAAACAAACAATCGGGCTTTACGCTGGTCGAGTTGGCCATCGTGCTCGTAATCATCGGCCTCATCGTCGGTGGGGTTCTCGTTGGTCAAGACTTGATTAAAGCCGCGCAGATTCGTGCGGTGCAGACTGATATTGAAAAATACAATGCCGGCGCCACCACCTTCCAGACCAAGTACGGCGGCCTGCCGGGTGATTTGTTGGCCTCGAAAGCACAACAATTCAGTGCGCCTGCCATCAACTCCTATGGTGGTGCTCAATACCAGGGTGATGGTAATGGTCTTGTTGAAGGTTGTGCGGGTACGTTATCGATTGGGTGTGAATCTGCCGCTTTCTGGGCTGACCTTGGTTGGGCCGGACTTATCCCGGGTGCTTATAACGGGTATATCTCGGCTCCTAACGCTGCCGCTAACCGTACTACTGTAAGCCAAGCGCTTACCGCAGGTAACGTAGGTCAGTATGTCCCAACGTCGAAACTGCGCGACTCAGCACGGGTGGGTATTTACACTTACGGTGGCCGTAACTATTTCGGCATTGGTGCCATCACTCAGGCGAATAACTCTGGTGCCATCACTTATGGTCACGCTCTGTCACCGCTTGAAATGTCTACCATCGATAGCAAAATCGATGATGGTCTACCGCAAGCCGGTACCATGGTGGCATCAGATAACAATGCCACTGGTAGTAACTATGTCGCGGTTTGTACGGCTAGCGGTGTGGGTACGGTAAATGGTCAAGTTGGTATCGCCGTTCCTGGTTGTACTGGTGCTAATTTGCCATCTCCTGGACCAAACGTTCCGCGCGGCATCGCATCTCCCGACTTTGCAGCTGGTGCTGCTGCGGGTACAGCGACAACCTGCTTGGATGGTTCTACCAGCCCAATATCTTATAACTTGAACGCGGCATACTCTGCCGGCATTAACTGCACTGGCTCTGTTCGCTCGTCGTTCTAAAAGTTCGCTGAGAACAACCTGAATGATAGCCACGGGGCACCACCCCGTGGCTATTTTCTTTTGGGGGGTAGGTGATAATTGTTTTCTCAAGCATCCTCATTCCCTCCGCAGTATGGTAAGATGAATACGCGGAGGATGCA
>JBGAJE010000101.1:0-7000 GCA_044225085.1 Rickettsiales bacterium
AAACACGCCGATATCGGCATCAACCACCGGGCACGGTGAATCACCAGTGGCACCGGTGTTTGAGGATGGGGTGGTACGACCTTGCTTGCCTACGCTGGTGAGGGCGACGCGAAGAAATTCAAAGGCGCAGCAGAAAACGGCAAAACTTATGCAGAGCAGGCAGCGCCGTACGCCTGCTGAAAATTGGTCGAAAAATCAGTAATAACAAGTGACCGCAGGCGAATTGGCCGCGAGGGGGCACTGGACCATAGGGGTCGTGCTGATAGCAGCAAAAAGCGAGATAGCTTACCACCGAATGAAAGCTCAAGAACTACAGCCCGTGCGCGGGACGCACGATCTGCTTGCCGAAGACTACGCGAGGCACAGCGACGTGATTGCCGCGGCGCAGAATGTCGCGCAGCTTTATGGCTATGCGCGGATCGATACGCCGATTTTCGAGTTCTCCGAGGTATTCCACCGTGCGGTGGGCGAGACGTCGGATATCGTTAGCAAGGAGACCTACAGTTTCACGGATCGCGGCGGCGAGGGGCTCACTTTGCGGCCGGAATTTACGGCGGCAATTGTACGGGCGTTCATCAGCAATAAGCTGACCCAAGAACTACCGTTTAAGTGTTTCGCAGCGGGCCCAGCGTTTCGTTACGAGCGGCCACAAAAGGGCCGTATGCGCCAGTTTCACCAGATTGATGCCGAGCTGCTTGGCGTCGCAGAACCTTCCGCCGATGTCGAAATGATCGCTATGGCTATGCACACGCTTCGCGTGCTTGGTTTAAGTGAAGTTGTGACGCTGGAGATCAACTCATTGGGCGATGCGGGGTCGCGGCAGAATTATCGTGCGGCGTTGGTGGAATATTTGAATCGGCATGCGGATAAACTGTCGGAAGATAGCAAATTGCGGCTTGCGAAAAATCCGTTGCGCATTCTGGATTCGAAGGATGAAGGCGACAAAAAAATTGTGCAGCATGCGCCGTCGCTTTCGCAGCATTTTAACGAGGCGTCGCAGAGCTTCTATGCAAGTGTAAAAGCGGGTTTGACGGCGTTAGGCATTCCTTTCAAAGAGAATGACCGACTCGTGCGTGGGCTTGATTATTATAGCCATACGGTGTTCGAATTCACGACGAATCAGCTCGGTGCGCAAGGCACGGTGCTTGCTGGTGGGCGGTATGATGGGCTGATCGCACTTATGGGTGGTCCGGATACGCCGGGTATCGGTTTCGCGGCAGGAGTAGAACGGTTAGTTGCGTTGCGCGAGACGCTAAATATTGTGCAGCAAAAAGCCGCAGCAAAATTGGTCGCTATTATACCTATGGGCACGGTGGCCGAGGCAGAAAGCTGGAAGCTAGCGCAGCAATTGCGTGGGGCGGACATCCAGGTGGATGTTGCTTATCGCGGCAACGCGAAGAAGCGTTTTGAGCGGGCGAATAAAATTGCTGCGACGCATGCGGTCATCCTCAGTGAGGATGAAATTGCTGCAGGCACTGTCACGCTAAAAGATTTGAAAACTGGCACGCAGGGGAGTTTCCCGCGCGCCCAATTAATTGAAGTTAAGCCATGTCGTTTGATAAAAAGATTGATGCGCTTGTTGCGCGCCACACGGAATTGCGCGATGCGATTTCTTCGCCGGATATGCTGAAAGAGCGGGAGTTTGCGAAGTTTTCGAAGGAATATTCGGACCTCACGCCGATTATCGAAACCGCACTGGCGCTGCGTCAGGCGACGGCGGAGCTTGAGGATGCCAAGGTGATGATCAACGGCAAAGACGAGGGCATGCGTGAGCTGGCGCTTGAGGAAAAAGCATCGCTCGATAAGCTGATTCCGAAGTTGACGAGGATTTGCAAGTGGCGCTGTTGCCCAAGGATGAGGCAGATGCGAAGAACGCGATTCTCGAGGTGCGCGCGGGCACGGGCGGGATGAGCGGCGCTATTTGCTGCAGATTTGTTCCGCATGTATCAGCGTTTTGCGGAGCTGCAAGGTTGGCGGTTTGAGGTGCTTGAGGTGAGTGATTCGACGCTGGGTGGGTATAAGGATGCGAGTGCGAGCATCAGTGGCAAAAAATGTGTTCCAGAAGTTGAAATTTGGAGTCCGGCGTGCATCGCGTGCAGCGCGTGCCGGCGACAGAAACGCAGGGGCGAATTCACACCTCGGCGGCAACGGTGGCGGTACTGCCGGAGGCGGAAGAGGTGGATATTCAGATCAACGAGAATGATTTGCGGATCGATGTGTTTCGTTCATCAGGCCCAGGCGGGCAGTCGGTGAATACGACGGATTCGGCAGTACGGGTGGTGCATGTGCCGACCGGCGTAACGGTGCAGTGTCAGGACGAAAAATCGCAACATAAAAACAAGGCGAAAGCGCTCAAAATTTTGCGCTCGCGGCTTTATGAGGCGGAGTATCAGAAACGCGAGGCGGAACGTTCGGCGTCGCGCAAGGGCCAGGTGGGCTCAGGCGACCGGTCGGAGCGGATTCGTACTTATAACTATCCGCAGGGGCGGGTGACGGATCACCGGATTAACATGACGGCGTATAACCTCGATTCGGTCATGGATGGTAGTGGGCTCGGCGCGTTTTGCGATGCGTTGATCAAGGAAGATCAAGCCACCAAATTGGCGGAGATTAAGGAATAATGCAGACGATTGCGGCACAGTTGAATCACGCACGCACGATGCTTGCCCCGGTGGCTGGCGATGTGGCAGCACTTGAGGCGCGGGTGCTGGCGGCCCATGCCTGGGGCATGAGTGCGGAAGCGCTAGTGCTGCAGGCAGATATGATGCGCGATAGTGCAGCATTGCAGCCATTATTGGCACGGCGGTTGAATCATGAACCGGTGAGTCATATATTAGGTAGGCGAGGATTTTGGCGCGATGTGTTTGAAGTATCCGCGGATGTGCTAACGCCGCGGGCTGACAGCGAAACGATGGTTGAAGTTTTGCTGCGCCGTCGCCCGCAGCAAAACACGCCGCTGCGGATGCTGGATTTGGGCACAGGATCGGGCTGTTTGCTGCTTTCGGCATTGCGGGAATATCCGCATGCGACGGGGGTTGGGGTTGACCAATCTGAAGCGGCTCTGACCATCGCACGACGCAATGCGGAGTCATTGCAGCTGCATGCACGTAGTGCGTTTTTGTGCAGCGATTGGTGCAGCAATCTGGATGGGCAATTTGATGTGGTGCTGGCCAATCCGCCGTATATTCCGACGCGTGATGTTGCAGCATTGGCAGCGGATGTACGGGATTACGAACCGCATGCGGCACTGGATGGCGGTGCGGATGGACTCGATTGCTACCGCGATATTGCTGCACAAATTTTGCCGCATCTCGCGCCCGGCGGAGTGCTGATTTTTGAAGTCGGCGTGGGACAAGCGCAGGATGTGGCGGCGCTCGGCCAGGCGGCAGGATTGGCGTTACTTGATATTACAGCGGACCTTGCGGGTATTCCTCGCGTGGTTGCATTTCAACGGAATTAATGGATTCACCCAAAGAAGGGACTTTTTATGATGCGCAAGAACAACAATCGGAACAATAACATGAAACATCGTGGGGGCGGCGGTCGCCGTTACCAGAATAATGGCGGCGGCGGTAATCGCGGCAATGACTCGGGCAACATCACGCGCCAGAAGCACCATGCCACGCAGCAGCTTGGGAAATACAACGATCTCGCGCGTAATGCGCAAATCAATGGCGACCGGGTGGATGTGGAATACTACCTGCAGCATGTTGATCACTACACGCGCGTGCTGGCGGAAATTGCTGCGATCGAGGCGGAGCGTTTTGCGCATCAACGCGAGTCGCAGATTGTGCCGGGTGGGCCGAACGACCCGAATGCGGCCGACCAAACGGAAGGCGGCGAGGAAACTTCAGGTGACAGCTCGGCATCGGCTAGTGAAGGCGATGCGGGGGCAGGCGGGCAGCAACGTCCGGCGCGCCATCATCATCCGCGCCGTCAGCATTATACGCCGCCACCGGCTGATAACGGTGCCGCGCAGGCAAATGAAAACACGGCGGATATTCCGCTGCCAGGTGGCATTCTGCCGCCGATATAATTAAAGCGGCGTATTGCTTTTTTCTAAGGTTGCGGTGATTTGGCCGAAGCCACTTTCAATGGTGGCACGCACGGGTAAAAAGCGTGCATTGTTGCTGAAATAGAGGTGAATTTCAGGATCGCCTTTAGCGAATTTTTTAAGTTCTTTGGGCGTGTACCCGATGATGGGTTGGCGGCTGACACGCATGTTCACCACGCTTATTTTTTTATCCATGATTTCTAAGGTTTCGTCGGCATTGACGAGGGTGAATTTCATCTCGGCAAGGCGGGCGCCGTCATAGGTGCGCATAGTGAATTCGTGGGCGTTGGGCAGGCTGTCGTGCATTTTTTGGCGTAAGGTGTAGCCGGCGGTGATGGGATCGGTGGCGGTGTTGGCTTGCTCACGCGGAACGAGGGGACGCCATTTAGGGTCGTCTTGTGGGGTGCGGTCGATACTATCGATATGACCCGTAGTGTCGTAACGAATCACGGTGCGGCCGTCGCCTTCTTTTTGCGGGAGGGATTTGTAGCTGCTCGGGACGTAGGGTTGGCCGGCGCCGCCATGACCTTCAACCTCTGCGGTGCGTTTTTCGTCACTAAAGAGTTTGGCGATGCCGCTAGTTTTGGTGTCGACCACCATATGGTAATTGCCGGCCGCTTCGGTGGCGGTAAGGCGGATGCGGCCGATGGGGATGCCGCCCCAGGCGACTTCATAACGTGCCTCCATGCTAAGGGGGGCAAGGGGTTCCGCGCTCCAGGCCGGGAAAACCGCTCCGGTGGCGAAAATAAACATTACAATCTTGTAAGCTCTGTGGTTCAATCCCATATATTCTCCATAGCATTGATGCATGCATAAGTATCTATAAAAAACAAAGGGGAATTATGGATTTAGAGCAATTCACGGAAAAATCACGGGCTGTGCTGCAGGCGGCGCAGGCTTTGGCACTACGTAGTAACCATCAGCGGTTTACGCCGGAACATATTCTGGCCGCTTTATTGGAAGAGCCGGGGGCCGCTAAGCTGCTTCAGGCGGCTGGGGCAGATGCTGCTACGGTCGCACTCAAAGCGAAAGAGGCGCTTGCGAAGTTACCGCGGGTTGAGGGTGGCGGCGCGGGGCAAATGTATTTGGGTGCCGATACGGCGCGGGTGCTTGAAAGTGCAAAGGAACTTGCGAAGAAATCGGGTGATCAGTTCGTGACCATTGAGCGATTGCTGCAGGCGATTGGGCTGGAGAAAGATGCTCCGGCAGCGGCGGTTTTGAAAGATGCAGGGGCGACACCACAAGCGTTAAATGCTGCAGTCAATGAAGCCCGCAAAGGGCGTACGGCAAGCAGCGCAACGGCGGAAGATCAGTTCGATGCGCTGAAGAAATATGCGCGGGATTTGACGGAGCTGGCGGCGAGCGGAAAGCTTGATCCGGTGATTGGTCGTGATGAAGAAATTCGCCGCAGCATTCAGGTGTTGGCGCGGCGTACGAAAAATAATCCGGTGCTGATTGGTGAGCCGGGTGTCGGCAAAACCGCGATTGTGGAAGGGCTCGCGCTGCGTATTGTGAGTGGCGATGTGCCGGAGGCGCTGAAGGGCAAAAAACTGTTGTCGCTTGATTTAGGAGCGCTGGTTGCCGGTGCGAAATTCCGTGGGGAATTTGAGGAGCGGCTAAAGGCTGTGCTCAGCGAGATCGATGCAGCGGCGGGGGAAGTGGTTCTCTTCGTCGACGAGCTGCACACGATTGTAGGCGCTGGGGCGGCGGAAGGGTCGATGGATGCGTCGAACCTCCTGAAACCCGCACTTGCCCGCGGTGCGCTGCATTGCGTGGGGGCGACGACGTTGGCCGAGTATCGCAAATATATTGAGAAGGATGCGGCATTGGCGCGGCGGTTCCAAGCCGTGTTTGTGAGCGAGCCGACTGTGGAGGATACAATTTCTATTCTGCGTGGACTCAAGGAAAAATATGAGTTGCACCATGGCATCATGATTTCGGATGCGGCGCTGGTGGCGGCGGCAACGCTGAGCAACCGCTACATCACCGACCGGTTTTTGCCGGATAAGGCGATTGATTTGGTGGATGAGGCAGCGAGTCGTTTGCGGATGCAGGTTGATTCCAAGCCCGAAGCGCTGGATGAGATCGACCGCAAGCTCATTCGTGCGCGCGTGGAGCGTGAGGCGTTGAAGAAAGAGGCCGACAAGGCATCGCGCGATCGGTTGGCGAAGCTCGAAGATGAAATCAATGAACTGCAAACTGAATCTAACACACTCACCAATCAATGGCAGGCAGAGAAGTCGCGGTTGAACGAGGCGCGCGTGCTGAAAGAAAAGCTGGAAGAAGCGCGGCTTGAGCTCGAAACCGTGCAGCGCAAGGGTGACTATGCGCGGGCGGGTGAAATTACTTACAGCGTGATTCCGCAGCTTGAGAAAAAACTGGCAGATGCGGAGAGCAAAACGGCGGCGAGTGGTGCGGCGGCGGGTGAAACTGTGCGTGAGTCCGACATCGCGGCGATTGTATCGCGCTGGACGGGTGTGCCGGTGGAGAAAATGCTCGAAGGTGAGCGCGAGAAGTTGCTCGCGATGGAAGAAGCGATTGGTGCGCGCGTCGTCGGGCAGGAGGATGCAGTGAAAGCTGTCGCTGCCGCCGTCCGCCGGGCGCGGGCGGGGCTGAAGGATCCCAACCGACCGATTGGTTCGTTCTTGTTTCTGGGGCCTACCGGTGTTGGCAAAACTGAGCTTACCAAGGCGCTCGCGGGGTATTTGTTTGATGATGATTCCGCGATGATTCGCATGGATATGAGTGAGTATATGGAGAAGCATTCCGTCGCTCGCCTCATCGGTGCGCCGCCGGGTTATGTGGGTTATGACCAAGGTGGAGCGCTGACAGAAGCGGTGCGTCGTCGCCCCTATCAAGTGATTCTGTTCGATGAGATCGAGAAGGCACACCCGGATGTATTCAATGTGCTGCTGCAGGTGTTGGATGACGGTCGGTTGACCGACG
>JBGAJE010000102.1:0-6252 GCA_044225085.1 Rickettsiales bacterium
ATAATCACGCGTGGGCGGGAAGCGGTTTTGAGGATTTCCGGCAGCGCCGTCATACCATCCATCACAGGCATTTCGATATCGAGTACGACGACATCCACTGCGGTGCGTTTTAATACATCGAGCGCCATTTGACCGTCGACAGCGGCGGCGACCATATCGATGGCAGGCTCAGCCTTAAGCGCGCGCAGCATAAGGCCTCGCACGATTACTGAGTCGTCTACCACCATGACACGTATTTTTGACACTTACTGCGCCTCGTCTTCGATGATGCCGAGCTGGCGCATTTTGCCGGCGATGATAGCTTCATCGAACGGTTTCATCACATATTCATCCGCCCCCGCCATGATCGCCTGCTGGATTTTGCCGAATTCATTCTCCGTGGTGCAGAAGATGATGCGCGGCTGGGTAATGGTCGCGTCAGCGCGGATTTCTTTCATGCATTCCATGCCATCCATCACGGGCATATTCCAATCGAGGATAATCACATCCACCGCGTGGGCGCGCACTTGGTCGATCGCCTCGCGGCCATGTTCTGCTTCCACCACGGAGAAGCCAAGATTCTCGACGATTTTGCGCACCACTTTGCGCACGATTTTTGAATCATCAACGACGAGACAGATTTTCATGCACCCTCACGCGGTTTGTTCGTTGCATTCGTTCCGATGACGCTCGCGACGTCAAGAATCACTAGCAGTTCTGTATCTAGCTTGAAGATGCCGGCGGCAACGCTGCGCCAGCTTGCATCCATATTAGCGGGAGTTTTTTCGAATTTATTCATAGGCAAGGTGAGCACGTCGCCGACCGCATCGACCATGAGGGCAAATAATTCATGTTGGAAATCGACGACCACCTTCATCATCGATTCTGGCTCGGGGAAGTCCGGCATACCGAGGCGTTTGCGCATATCGATCGCGGTGACGATGCGGCCGCGCACATTGAGCGAGCCTGCGATCACAGCGGGCGCCAAAGGAATTTGTGCAATTTGTTGCCGACGCATTACGTCCTGCACCGCCATCACAGAGATGCCAAATAATTGTGTGCCAAGACGCATCGTGACAAATTCTTGTGTCGCGTGCGTGCTGCCAGTGGTGGATGATGCCAATGCTGTTTGAGTGGGTACTAGCGCGCCAGCCATTATGCAGCCTCCCGGTGTGCGGTGAGTTGCGTTGCGAGGGCAGCAAGTAACGCCTCACGATCGGTTTTCAACACCATATCATTCATGCCGACGCGGTTGCCGCGCTCCTTAAATGATTCATTCACCGTGGAGGTGAAAGCGATGATAGGCACATGAGCAAAGCGTGCGTCCTTACGCAGGCGAGCGGCGAGTTCGAACCCATCCATCTCGGGCATTTCGATATCGGTGACGATTACGTCGAAATGAGCATGAGGGCTGGCGAGCATCTCCATCGCGGCAACACCGCTTAATGCGGCGGTGACCGTATAGCCCACGTTGGAGAGGAATGGTACAATCAGTTTGCTGAAGAACATGCTGTCTTCCACTACCAGCACTTTGACATTACTCACTTTGGGCATGCTGCTCGTCATGGAACTGAGATCGCCTGCAAGATCCTTGAGGAGATAGCCGACATCAACGATATCGGTCGTTTTGCCTGCAATAACGAGACTGCCGAGATAGTGCTCTTCCGGTGCAGTAAGTTTAATGGCGAGCGGCGCTTCGAGAATATCAACAATGGCATCGACGACGAGGCCGATGGTGCGACCGTCATAGGTGAAGACGACAACGTCGAACGCGGCTTTGGTGGGGAATGCATTACCAGGCAAGGTTTTGAGGCGCATGAGATCGCCGCGATACTGTACCACGTGATCGTTGCCAGAGAGTTCAACCGACTCGGCTTTGATAACTTCCAACCGCGAAACGAGCTCAAGCGGGACGGCTTTGGGGGCCCCCTCCCCAGCGCGAAATACAAGGAAGTTGGCCAGTTTTTCGCCGGGCGCACCGTTTGCTTTCGCCTCCTCGTCTTTCGGGGCGCTTTCACGCTCGCCACCGAGACAATTGGCGATGCCGTTTGGATCAAGAATCATGATAACGCTGCCATCACCCAAAATGGTGTTGCCGGAATAGACATCGATCTCGCCCAGCATGCGGCTGACGGGTTTGACTACAATTTCTTCTGTGTCGTAGATTTTGTCGAGCACGAGGCCGAAATTAGTGGCCCCAATGCGCACGATGGCGACGTAGCTATCAACTTCGTCTTCCATTTCAGGATCGGTGATTTCACGCTTCGGCAGTTTGAGAATATCGCGCAGCTTGATGAGCGGTAGCAATTTATCACGTAGGCGCAGCACAGCGGAGCTATTGATGGTCTCCACCTTATATTCGGAATCTTCGCCGACATGCACCAGCTCCACCACGTTGATTTGGGGAATGGCAAACTTCTGATCGGAGCATTCCACGAGGAGGACGGAAACGATTGCGAGCGTCAGCGGGATTTTGATGTGGAAGGTTGAACCTTTGCCCATCGCAGAAGATAGGGAGACGGTACCACCGATTTTTTCGATATTGGTGCGCACGACATCCATCCCCACGCCGCGGCCGGAGACACTGGTCACTTTCTCCGCCGTTGAGAAACCAGCTTTGAAGATGAATTGCATGATTTGCTCGTCGGACATTTGTTCGAGCTCGTTGTCCGTCGCCAAATCTTTCTCGACGATTTTTTGTTTGATGCGGTCGATATTGAGGCCACGCCCGTCGTCACTAATTTCGATGATGATGTGGCCGCCTTCATGGAATGCGGAGAGGGTGACGGTGCCGGTAGGTGGTTTGCCAGCAGCGATGCGATCTTCCGGCCGCTCGAGCCCATGATCGCAGGAGTTACGCACCATATGGGTGAGTGGATCTTTGATCATCTCGAGCAATTGGCGATCGAGTTCGGTGGCTTCCCCAATCATTTTGAGGTCGATTTTCTTACCGACTTCATGGCTCAAATCGCGAATGAGACGCGGAAATTTCGACCAGGCATTGCCGATAGGTTGCATGCGCGTTTTCATCACGCTTTCTTGCAATTCGGAGGTGATTTGCGAGAGTTGTTGCAGCGGCGCTTTCAGCTCACGATCGTCGCGGTGACGCACGACTTGGAGCAATTGGTTGCGGGTTAGCACCAGCTCACCGACCATTTGCATGAGATTCTCGAGCACATCGAGATTCACCCGGATGCTTTGGTTGGCGACGTTGCTAGTGTCTTTATCTTTCGTGTCGGTTTCGAGGCCTTGTTTGATGGCCTTTTCTTTCGCCTGTTCGGAAATGACGGGTTTTACAGCAGGAGCCGCAGGCGTTGGAGTTGGTGCGGGTGCGGCCTCTGCATCGGAGAGCATGAAGGTGTCTGGCGCGCGGGTGAAATCCATCCCGCCTTCGATGGTGGCCGTGGCATTGGCGAAGGCACGTTCAAGCTCGTCCATCGTCGCATCACTGGTGGAAGAGACTACTTTGAGTTCGTCTGGCGAGAACATCCCATCGAGGCGCGGCTCTTCCATATCCGCAGGTTTGGGCGGCGGCGGGGGTGCAGCGCCCGCCACGCCACCTGTTTCGGCGAACTGATTGAGGCGGGCGATAATTTCTTTGTCTTCGCCTTCGGGTTCGGAGCCGTTTTCGGAGAGGTATTCAATGAGGTTTTTGATGCGATCAATCGCTTCGAGCACGATGGAGACGGCATCTTGCGTCACCACGATTTCACCATCCCGAATTTTGCCGAGAACGTTTTCGCCCGCATGGGCGACCGATTCAAGGCGGGGGAGCCCAAGAAATCCGCATGTGCCTTTGATGGTGTGCACAAGGCGGAAGATGTTGCTCAGGATACCTTGATCGTTGGGATTTTGCTCGAGTTTCACCAGCTCGAGATCGAGCACGGCAAGGGATTCGGAAGTTTCCGTGATAAACTCACCAATAAGATCGTCCATGAAGTCACCTGTGCGCGGCAGCCTGATTATTTTTTTTATGATTTTACACGCGGGACGGGAAATGAAAAGCCAAGAGTGTTCGCCCGGGTTGTTCGCGATTATCTGGCGTAGCGATGAAAGGTTACAACGCGCCGGCGGTCATCATTTGGCGCTGAGTCGCCAGAATTTCGAAGCAGCCGCCGCTAACTTTGAGGGAAACCAAGGCATTGAGCTCGTCGGCCAGAATTTGCGTGAGGAAGGGCTGCGCCGTTTTGGGCGACAATGCAATATTATCACTCCCGCCATCAAAAATCGCGACAATTTCGGGATCGACTTTGATCGTTTCCCCTTCGGCCTTGAGCTGAATTTGCTTCACGCCATCATCCGTCTGTTGCAGACGGATGGATAGAGTACCACCACGAATAAGGCTACTGCCTGCAATGAGCATGAGATTAAGAAGCAGGCGCGATAGTTTTTGGCTGATGGCAATGCCGCTCGCATCCGTATGGCTGTCGGGCCAGTCGAGCTTCACTTTGGTGCCGGCGAAAAAATCGAGAGCGATTTTCTTTTTATCGGCCAGACAAGCTTCCCCCGTATCGCCCGTGCGGCCATAGGCCTGACGGTAGAACTGCAGGCGGTGAATCGCCTCATGTGCGCTGCTGAAAATGAGCTGCATGGCTTCATTTTGCATGTCGAAACCCTCTTCGCCGAGGAATTCAACGCCATTATTGACTGCGCCAATGGGTCCGGTCAGGTCGTGACAGAGGCGGGTGGTCAGCATTTCGGCCAATCTTGATTCGAGACTCATTTATGGCTCCCATTGGAGATTTTCGTGGTTTTTGAAGGGTGATGTGGTTTTCCCCCTTAAAAGCTAAAATACTCTCTAACTCTAAATAATTCGTTAAGCCGCCGGAAATAATTCAGCCTCAATGAGCCCCACTAGCCCATGGAGAGCAACCATATGAGATTCCTGAATATGTGCCGTGATAACCGACGGAGAAATAAATAAATAATCAGCTTTTGCCGGGCCGCCACGGGCCTTTTCACCCGTGAATAATGCGGTGGTGAGACCAAGGTTTTTGGCCGCATTGAGGGCCTTTAGTACGTTGGGGCTTTTGCCGGAGGTGGAGAGGGCAATGAAAACGTCCCCCGCTGTGCCAATGGCCTCGACTTGGCGGGCAAAAATATCCTCGTAGCTATAGTCATTGGCGATGCAGGTGAGGATACCGCTATCGGAGGTGAGCGCGATGGCCGCAAGCGCACGGCGGTCGTTAATGAAGCGGCCGACGAATTCGCCTGCGATATGCATGGAATCGCATGCGCTGCCGCCATTGCCGCAAAAAAGGAGCTTGCGGTTGCTCTCGATAGCTTTGGCACAGGTTTTGGCGAGTTGGCCAAGTTGGTCGCTATAGGTGCCGAGCAGGCCTTCGACAGCGGCGCGGTGGTTTTTGATGATGGTTTCTAAAGCAGGATTCATGCGCGCAGTGCCTCGATGTTTTTTGCATAGTGCGAAGGATTACCGGTGAAGATGGCGGAACCGGCAACAAGCACATCCGCCCCGGCAGCAATCACTTCACGTGCCGTGCCGGGATTGATGCCGCCATCAACCTCTAGAAAGATTTTGCGGCCGGTTTTCATGATAGCGCGGCGAAGATTACGTATTTTATCGAGTTGGCTTGGCAAAAATGATTGACCGCCGAAACCGGGATTCACTGTCATCACCAGGATGAGATCGACTTTATCCATCACATATTCTAGCGCGGATTCATGCGTAGCGGGGCAGATGGAGACGCCCGCCTTTTTACCGAGCGATTTGATTTGGGCGACGGCACGGTCGAGATGCGGGGTCGCTTCGGCGTGCACAGTGATGATATCGGCACCGGCAGCGGCGAAGGCGGGGATGAACTCGGTGATTGGCGAGATCATCAAATGCACATCGAGCGGAAGCTTGGTGTGGGGGCGAATGGCCTTCACTACATCCGGACCGATAGTGAGATTGGGGACGAAATGCCCATCCATTACATCGACATGCACGAAATCGGCGCCGGCTTTGGTGATGGCGGTGACTTCAGCACCAAGGCGCGCAAAATCAGCGGAGAGAATAGATGGGGCAATGCGGATTTTTCTAGCCATGGCTCAAACCTAACACCGGCACGGCGGGGCGCAATCAAAACTCGTGGAATTGCTATGGGAGTCGCCATTTTTTTGGGTTGTGTCGCCCATGCTACCGTTTGCGCAGAGCGGCGGCGAAGAAGCCGTCCATCCCGCCTTGGGCCTGCAGGTGGCTTGGCAGAGTGCGTAACATGCCATTGGTAATGCCGTATGGTGGGATATCGTTGGCTGCGGCATCGATAGGGG
>JBGAJE010000103.1:0-6101 GCA_044225085.1 Rickettsiales bacterium
GGCGCCGTTTGATGCGACCACGGTGCAAATTGCACGGATGATTGCAGGGGCGTCGCGCGCGGGAGCGTTGCATTCGGTTGCCGGTGGTGGGGATACAGTTGCGGCGCTTTCACACGCAGGCTTGAGTGCGGAGCTTAGCTATTTATCGACAGCTGGCGGCGCATTCCTTGAATGGCTCGAGGGCAAGGAATTGCCGGGCATTATGGCCTTGATGAAGCAAGCTAATGGCAAGCTGCGTCAACGGGCTTGAGGAAGCGCGGGTGGCGTTGCGTAGCGGCGCGACGCAACTGATTTCGCCACCTTATGCGGCATGTCATGCGGGTGTTGGATATTATCGGGCATTAGTCGCTCAGCTTCGCGCGGAATTTCCAGAAACCGATTTTACTTTTACGCTTTGTTGTGGGGATGACCCGGCGATGGCGCATGATGCGTTGCGGATGGGGTTTATGTCTATTGTTTGCGATTGTTCGGATGCGGTGTTTAATGAACTTAGTGCGATGGCATCACAGCGTGGGGCGGTGATTGCGCAAGCGTCCGCAAGGGGATTAACGTAGCACTCCTCGAGGGCGCGAATGGGAAGCCTCTGCAATTGCATGGGCCCAGCAATCTCGCATGGCGCCTACATCAATGATGGTGTCATCTGTGAGTGCTTCTTGCCCCATTCCTCCTACGAAGCTGCTTTGCCTGAAACTTTCCATACTGATGTGATGGATCTTGAGAATTTCTTCAAGGATAGGCATGCCGCCAATATCTTTGACGGTAACGCGCCGTGCGCCATCGGTTCTTGTCCAACGGCCCATTTCACTTTCTGGTTCGGTGTGGGGCTCATTTGTTCCTGGATGTATCGGTAATGGAATTGGCCGATAGGCATCATATGCATGCAGGATATCTTCTGCGAGGAGTCCCGCAAGTAACGGGCGGCTAGCACTTAATTCGCGGGAATAGGAGGGGTTTCCTACGTTCATACATTACCATTCCATTTTTTATATTATGCCCTTGCCGTTTGTGCGTTGCAATAGGTAGCTGATGGTTTTCCAATGCAACATTGCTTGACCCACCGGTGGGGGCTGGTAGTAACGAACCAAATGATCTTCATGAGGATGCCATGGCACTGACACGCAAAGTAAAAGAAATTCTTTCTTGGTATGAATCCGACAATCCTGGCACGAAGGGCAACCTCGTGCGGATGCTGATGACGGGGAAACTCGGCGGCACAGGGAAGATGGTAATTTTGCCGGTGGATCAGGGTTTTGAGCATGGTCCGGCGCGTAGTTTTGCGATGAATCCGGCGGCGTATGATCCGCATTATCATTTTAAATTGGCACTGGATGCGGGGTTGAATGCCTATGCTGCACCGCTTGGGATGCTCGAGGCGGGGGCCGATACGTTCGCGGGAGCGATTCCGCTTATTCTGAAAGTTAATAGCAATAACTCGGTGGCGCCGAAGGATTGCCCGCCCGATCAGGCAGTGACGGGGACGGTCTATGATGCGCTGCGCCTGGGTTGCTCGGCGATTGGGTTTACGATTTATCCCGGCGGGCACCAAACCTATGACCAGATGGAAGAAATCCGTGAAATGGCGGCCGAAGCGAAGTCGCTCGGCATGGCGGTAGTGATTTGGAGCTATCCGCGTGGCGCAGGCCTCAGCAAAGATGGTGAGACGGCGATTGATGTGACGGCGTATGCAGCGCATATGGCGGCGTTACTTGGTGCACATATCATCAAGGTGAAGCCGCCGACGGCGTTTATCGAACAGGCCGAAGCGAAGAAAGTTTACGAGAAAGAAAAAATCGCGATTGGGACGCTGACGGAGCGCATTGCGCATGTGAAGCAGGCGACGTTTGGTGGCCGCCGGTTGGTGATTTTCTCGGGCGGCGGTGCGAAGTCGAATGCGGAAGTGCTCGATGAAGTGCGCAGCATTGCGGCAGGTGGGGCGGATGGTTCCATCATGGGCCGCAACGCCTTCCAGCGCCCGAAGGATGAGGCGCTGGGGTTGCTTGGCGATATTATTGGTATCTATAAGGCGGCGAAATAATTAGGTGACTTTGCGTAGGCCTTGCGGTGTCCAGGACGGGGCATCGCTCGCCGGGAAGGATTCGGCGAGGATTTCGTCGATATCGTCCTCGGTTTTGAAATGTTCGCGCTGCTTCATTTTGTAAGCACGATAGAATGACCAGGCTTCGCCCGCTAATATGCCGGTAAATAATGCCAATATGATATTGCGCATAGCCAACTCCTGTTGAGATGATAGCTTAGTCTAGGGCCTTTGATATAAGGATTCTGTAAGGTTCTGGCTGCGCGCGATGCTAGACAAATACAGTGCAGCTATTATGGTCGGGTTATGTCTTCTGAAGCATTTCTTTGTCGTTTGTATTTGATTTCTCCGCCGAAATTGGAGCCGGAGGATTTTGCGCGCGTGCTTGATGATGCGCTTTCGGCGGGTGATGTGGGGGCATTTCAGTTGCGGTTGAAAGACGCGAGTGATGCGCAAATTAAGGCGGCGGTGAAGGCTTTATTGCGGGTGACGCGGGCGCATGGTGTTGCGTTTATTTTGAATGACCGGGTGGATTTGGTGAATGAACTCGACGTAGATGGTGTGCATCTGGGTCAAGAAGATATGCCACTTGCGAATGCACGCGCGGCACTGGGTGAGGATCGGGTGATTGGGATTAGCTGCCATGATTCAAACCATCTGGCGATGGAAGCGGGTGAGGGCGGGGCGGATTATGTCGCGTTTGGGGCATTTCACCCCACACAATCAAAGTCACCAGAGAAGCTCGCGAAATACAGTACGCCCACGCATGAATTATTGGCGGAATGGTCGGCATTGACGACGGTGCCGTGTGTGGCGATCGGTGGGTTGACGCCGGAGAATTGTGTGCCGCTGGTGACGGCAGGTGCCGATTTTATCGCGGCGATTACGGCGGTGTGGAGTCACCCAAATGGGGCCGCAGCGGCGGTGAAGGCATTTAACGATGCAATTAAGCAGGGTCTTAAAGCGCGCGCGCTCTAGCGTTTCATTGGTGCAATGGAGGGCCTGGCGGCAATGCAATTTTTTTCACTTTAATAGCGCGGAAGTGACTCCCAGGCTCGGGTGTTCGGCCGAGGAAAGCAACTACCTCATCTTCCGCCACAGGACCTAAATCATCGATGTGGTCGGGGAATAGGGCGAGTTTGCGGGCGCCGATGCTGATGGTGACTTCATACTGCGCTGACCAGGCCTGTAGATTGGAAAAATAGGGCTCTTGCCGCCAGGCATCGGGTGCATTGGGATCAGCCAGTACGAAAAGCTGATTGCGGCTATTTTTCATCATAAACCGGGCGGTGGAGGGTCGCCAGGCCTCGTCGAGCGTGGCTTGCAGCATAAAGAAACAAAAGAAGGAACGGCAGGCATTTGGGCGGGTAGTGTATTGATCACAATGTTGATGGGAACTGCAGTGTATGCACCAGGAATCGGCCTTTTTTTCGAGTTCGGGGATGCGGGGGAGGTAGCAGCACATAGCACAATCCCTACATTCGCGGCCGGGGACGGGGGCAAGGATAGTCGCGGGCGATGCGATCGTAATGGGCAAAAAACCTCCGCCATTTAATGAAACCCGGGCTTGCAAAGCCTCTAGCATGTGACTATACGGAGGGCCAGTTTTTGATGGAGATAAACTAATGCGTATCGATGGTTCAAGCGTCCGCGCCGGTATGGTGGTGGAATATGAAAACAAACTTTGGATGGTGGTGAACCACGAAATCCGCACGCCTGGTAACCTGCGCTCTTTCAATCAGGTCGAGTTCAAAGACATCAAATCCGGCGTGAAGAAAAACATCCGCCTGCGCCCTGATGAGGCGATCGAGCGCGCCACGCTCGACCAACGTAAATTCCAATATCTCTACCGCGAAGGCGACACGCTGACCTTCATGGATGAAGAGAACTACGAGCAGATCACGATGCAGGCTGACTTCCTTGGTGAGCGCGTGGCGTTCTTGCAAGACGGTATGGTGGTGCAGGTTGAATTGCACGAAGGCACGCCCATCGGTGTGAAGCTGCCGGATCAAGTGACTCTCGAGATCGTCGAGGCTGATCCTGTGGTGAAAGGCCAAACCGCAAGCTCGAGCTACAAACCCGCGCGGCTTGAAAATGGTATCCGCGTGATGGTGCCGCCATTCATTACCACGGGTGAGAAAATTGTGGTGAACACGAACGAGCTGACCTACGTCGAGCGGGCGAAGTAACCACATGGCAAGCGCTGCTTATACGCTGCGCGCCCATCAACCCGGCGATATTAGCTGGGTGATTTATCGCCATTCAGTCATTTATCGGGAATATGGTTGGGATGAGCGATTTGAAGCGCTTGTGGCGCAAATCGCGGCGCAATTTATTCTGAATTACAATCCCCACCGGGAGCGCTGCTGGATCGCGGAGCGTGACGGGGCTATTCTCGGCTCTATTTTTCTCGTGGAAGATTCGCAGGAGGTAGCGCGGTTGCGGTTGCTTTATGTCGAGCCGGAAGCGCGCGGGTTGGGGCTTGGCAAACATCTCATGGAAGAGGCGATTCGTTTTGCACGGGCGGCGGGTTATTCGCGTGTGACGCTATGGACGAATCATGTGCTCACTGTTGCGCGGCAAATGTATGAGCGGTTGGGATTTACACTCGTGAAAGAAGAGCCGAACCCTTATTTCGGTGAGAATCTCATCGGCCAAAACTGGGAATTAGCGCTGGATTAAGCGGCGGGTTTATTCGCCAACAGCCCCTGCAATGTGCTGTGAATGCGGCCGTTGGTGGCAAGCAAGCTGCCGCGATCATCCGTGATGATGGGGGTGCCATCAATTTTCGTGGCTTTGCCGCTGGCTTCCTGCAGGATGAGTGCGCCGGCGGCCATATCCCAAATATTGAGACGTTGATACCAGATGCCATCCAACCTACCGGCGGCGACGTAAGCTAAATCAAGGGCGGCCGAGCCGGAGCAGCGCACGGTGGCGCCATGATCGATGACGCGCTCGAGCGCTTCCATCGTTTCGCGGTATCCTTCGCGCCATTTGCGGGGGGAAGAAGTGGAAAGTAGGATATCTTCGTCGCGCTGCGACACGCGCAGACGGCGGTTGTTGAGGAAGCTGCCATCACCCTTTTCAGCATGAAATAGCTCGTCATGAATGGGGTCATAGACTACGCCGGCGGTGGTTTCCCATATACCATCGGCGTTGCGTTGCTGGGTAGCGACGGAGATCGAGATGTATGGGATGGCATGGATGAAGTTGGTAGTGCCGTCGATCGGGTCAATCACGAAGCGTTGGGTGGCGTTTTTGTCGCCGACGATGCCGGATTCCTCGGTGAGGAAACCGAATTTGGGGCGGGCTTTTTGGAGTTCTTCGATCAGGATCTTATCGGTGCGCAGGTCAGCGTTGGTGACGAAATTTGCGGCACCCTTTTTCGAAATTTGTAATTTATCGACTTCACCGAAATCACGCACGATACCGCGGGCGGCTTTGCGCACGGCATTGGTGATCACGGTAATCGTGGGAGAATTCGGCATGGCGCATACCTAGAAGAAAGGGCTGGCGCCTGCAAGTAGCTTATTTGGTATTCTGCGCTTGCAAGTAGCGGTAGGGGTTTGGTAGAAGGTGAGCCCTTGCTTGTTTGCGCATAAACCACTCAAAATTATATCGTATGCCCTCACGTGATGTTTTGTTAGCCTGCCGCATGCGCGCGTTGCTGCTGAGCACGGCTTGTGGCCTTGTGTGGGCGGTACATCCTGGGGTGGCGCAGGCGCGGTCATTGGTACCGCAGCAACCTAGCGTTGAAGTGAATCTCGATGTATTACGGAGCTTGCGGCCACCTGCTTATTACGCGCCCGTCGTGCCGCAGCCTACACCCGCGCCGATTTCAAGGCCTTCGGCACGGCCTGCCCCGGCACCGGTGGCGCAACGTCAAATTCCGGTCGAGCAGCCTGGGGTTGCTCCGCGTCCTGCACCGGTGGCGGCTACTTCGCGGCCATCCGCGCATCGGCCGCGGCCTGCGGCATCGCAGCCACCTGCTCCAGCTGTGGCTGAGGCACCTGCACCGGTTGTGGCACCGATACCGACTCCTCCGCCTGTGTCTGCGCCTGCGCCG
>JBGAJE010000104.1:0-6062 GCA_044225085.1 Rickettsiales bacterium
CCGAACTCTAGCATAGTGGTGTGTGGTTGCAAGTATTCTCCTTTGTTCATTTGGCCTTTTTCACAGATTTTTCATTACATAATGGGTTACATTTTAGTAATCTCGCCTGACCTATGCCTTCTGGTTAAGGTTGAGCGAAATCGTTTCCATCCCCGACATCGAGGTCTGGCCATTACTGCCATAGAGCCCCAAACGCCGGTGATCGCTTAATGCTTCCGTAATCGTCTGCATCACTCGCTGATTCGCCGCGCGGGCAACCAAGGTGCGATACATATTTTCCTCGATCTCGATGGCGAGATCGTCGGTCGTATTGAGCAGGTTTTCTTTCGTCACCCCATCAACGCCGGAAAGGAACGACGGGTCCGTCGCCATGACCTTCTGATAGGCTTCCAGCCGATGGGTAAGTTTGGTTTTCTCCTCGGCAAACACCATCGCTTCGGTAATTTTCATACGCTCAAGTAGGGCATTTTCCTGCTTCAGGATATCGCTCAAGCGCGCAGCGAGTTTCATTAACTCGGCAATGCTCATACCCGTGGTATTGATATTGGCTGGTAGTTTAGCTTGCATGGTCCGGCTCCACTTCCTGCAGTTTCAACATTTCGCGTTTCACCTGATCCGCCACCCCAATCCCACCATTGCGCGCAATGATTTTGCCGTACTGGTCGATGAGCAGGGATTTGTATTGATCTTCCTCATCACTCCCGCCGAGCGAGTCTTTGCTATCGACGGTGGAGAACATGCTGCCAAGCATCTGCGAAATATATTCCGCCTCGAAGTCCTGGCTCACTTCATCGATTTTTTGCAGCATCGCCGTTTTGCTAAGGCCCTTGACCTTCTGCAAGTTGCCCGATGCTTTGGCACTTTGGTTAATAGTGATCATATCAGTATCCATGGGCTTGCTAAGGGTTCCTGTAAGCATGTGCCTGCCTATCTCGTTTCGATATCCGCCTGTAAAGCTCCGGCGGCCTTGATGGTTTGTAGGATCGTAATCAAATCACGCGGTCCGACACCGAGGGCATTAAGGCCACCCACCAGGTCTTTCAACGTCGCGCCTTCCGACAATACGGCGACTTTGTTTGCTGCTTGCTCGCTAACCGTCACATCCGAGCGCGGCACTTCTTTCGTCTCGGCACCCGCCGGTGCGAAGGGGTTCGGCTGCGATACTTGCGGTGTCTCTTCCACTTTCACGATCAGGTTACCCTGCGCGACAGCGACCGTCGAAATCCGTACATTCTCACCCATCACGATCGTACCGGTGGCTTCATCCACCACAATCCGCGCAGGCTGATCGGTCTCAACGGGCAAGGTTTCAATATCTGCGAGCAACCCGATCACATCGCCTTTATAGGCCGTCGGCACCGTCACCGTCACCGTACCGGGATCATCCACGCGGCTGACGCCCGCGCCGACTTGCTGGTTAATCGCGCGCATCAAATTCATCGCCGTCGTAATATCGGGGTTGCGCAGCGAAAGTCGCACACTCGCCATATCGTTCAGATGGAAGTCGATCTCCCGCTCCACAATCGCGCCATTGCTGATAAATCCATTCGTCGGCACACCTTTGGTAATCGCCGACCCGCTCGCGCCCGATGCTTCGAAACCACCGATGGTGATCGGTCCCTGCGCCACGGCGTAAACATTTCCATCCGGCCCAAGCAGCGATGTCGCAAGCAGCGTACCGCCCATCAAGCTCTTCGCATCACCCATGGCGCTGATGCTGATATCGATATTGCTGCCCGCCCGTGCGAAGGGTGGCAATTTCGCTGTTACCGTCACCGCCGCGACGTTTTTGGATTTGAGCTGCACGCCACGCGTATTCACGCCCTGCCGCTCCAGAAACCCGATCATCGACTGTTCGGTAAACGCATTGTTCTGCAATTTATCACCCGTGCCATTCAAACCAACGACGAGTCCATAGCCCATCAGCATGTTGTCGCGCACGCCTTCAAACGCCACCATATCTTTCACCCGCGTCGCATGCGCCGAGGTCGCAATCAATAAAGTGACAAGTGCCGTCGCTAGGCCACGGAAGAGAGATGGTCGTAAGGTCTGCAAGGTCATATCCATGCGCCTGTCTATGCGACAATCATGCCAACCTTTCCTAACCCCTTCGTGAATCGTCAGGATTCAATTACTTATGCACATTTATAAAATGCCCCGTATCGCCCTTCACGGCTGCCACTCCCGCATTCCCGCCATCAGCGCCCGACTTCCAGCTTCCATCCCCCGAAACCCTCGATTATACTCCGGTTTATGGTCGAAAAAGTTGGATATACCCGCCCCGTTAGCAACGCCAAATCCGTGCGTAAGACGGGCGGCGTTGCGAGCCCCGGTTTTGCCGAAGCCCTTTCCAAAGCGGAAGGCATAGGGGAAATTGCGGGCATTGAAGCCGCCGCACCAATCGGAGGCGTGGGCAATATTGGTGGGCTGATCGGCCTGCAAGAGGTCGATGAACGCGAAGCCCGCCGCCGCCAAGCGGTAAAGCGCGGGCGGCTCACACTCGAAGCCCTTTCGCACTTGCGGGACGCGTTGTTAATGGGCAGCCTTCCCCTTTCCACCATTGAAAAACTTGAAAAAATCGTTACGCAAGAACGTAACGCCGGCACCACTCCTGCCCTCGATGCCATCCTCGATGAAATCGAATTACGCGCCGCCGTCGAGATCGCCAAACTGGAAGTCGCCGGTATCATCGCCCCTCGTGGCTAAGAACACCGCCAAGCTTATGCACAGGCCTGCGATGCTTCTTGCAGCATAATTCAGCTTTTCGTATTTTACGGGGGTTGTTCACCAACCAAAGGCTGTCATCATGGCAAAATCCTCAGCAAGAAAATTGCCCGCGGCAAAAAAATCGAACAAATCATCCGCCGCAAAATCAGCGACAAAAAAATCGCAACAAAAACCTGTTGCAAAACTCGTAAAAAAATCCTCCGCTGCACCGGCAAAATCTGCTAAGATATCCGTCCCTAAAAAATCACAAGGAAAGCCACTAATGAAAGCCTCCGCAAAAACCGCTACCAAAACCGCCGCTACGAAGCCTGTTGCAAAAACCGCTGCAAAACCTGTCGCGGTAAAACCAAAGCGCGACTATAAACCCGCCAAACTCCCCGCTGGCTACAAACCAACGCTGAGCGAAGAATACATGAACCCCGTGCAGCAGGAGTATTTCCGCCAGAAGCTGCTTCACTGGCGTAAAGCGCTGATGGATGAATCACGCGAAACGCTCGACCACCTGCACGAAGAAAATTGGCACCAGGCCGACATCGCGGACCGCGCCTCGCTCGAAACCGAAGCCGGCGTCGAACTGCGCACCCGCAACCGCTACTTAAAACTCATCAGCAAAATCGACGCTGCGATTCGCCGCATCGAGGAAGGTGAGTACGGTTACTGCGAAGAAACCGGCGAACCCATCGGCATCAAACGCCTAGAGGCCCGCCCAGTCGCCACCCTCTCCATCGAAGCGCAAGAGCGCCACGAGAAAAACGAAAAGCAATACGTGGATGAGGACTAGGGTTGAGTGGGGAGCCTAAGGGCTGGTGAATACAATACCAGGAATCAACACCGAGTCTGTAATTTGACTTAGAAATATATTTGTACGAGTTCGTGCTGGAACTCGTCGCGAGTTCGTTTTATAAGCAAGCACTAGGCACTCACTACTAGGCGCTCTCATGTTCCTACCCTCTACGATCACTCTTAAGCCCGGCGATTCCGGCGATTTCGTCGCCGAGCTGCAGCGCCGCCTGGCAGCGGTGGGAAGCTACGATCAAAACGCCATCAACGGTTTTTACGATGGCCTTACCACCAACGCCGTCACCAGTTTCCAAACCCGCACCGGCCTACGTGCGGATGGCATCGCGGGCCCCGATACACTCCGCCGCCTCAACGGCGTCATCTCCGGCGATACGAGCAGTGCCCCCGTCAGCAACCAAAACGAAGAAGATATTCAACCACCCAGCACCAGCACTTTTCTCCAACAAGAAATTGTTGCCGACCAGCAGGCATATATCCCGCCCCCACTCGAGGCCGCCGTGCCCACGCAGGCATACGCGCCCCAGCAGGCTGCGACACAACAGTCCTACGAGCCCGCCCCGCAACCGGTATATCAACCCCCGCCAGAGCCATTACACCATCAGCAGCACCAACAAGCCGCCGCA
Organism: Rickettsiales bacterium; assembly: GCA_044225085.1. Classification (GTDB taxonomy): domain Bacteria; phylum Pseudomonadota; class Alphaproteobacteria; order Rickettsiales; family UBA3002; genus QFOX01. Next base: position 4,152 of record JBGAJE010000104.1, read on the forward strand.
GCAGGCCCTTCCGCGAGCGACCTCCTCGCCCAAATGCTGATGCAAACGGCTCAAACAAATCAACAAGTGGCCCCTGCACACACTCAACCGCAACAACACGCTCCACAGCCGCAACATATTGAGCCGCAACACCAGGCTTACCAACAGCCCCAGCAAATGGCTGCACCCGAGCAGCCACGCGGCATGATGGGTCGCGCCATGCAATTCGCCAGCGAGTTCATGCAAAAACTCGCAAATTATTTTGAATCGAAACTACCGCCATCCGTATTGCGTGAAGTGCAAGCCATCGGCCATTCCATGATGAATCACGGCGTCAAAGAAGCACCCATCCCGACCGAAGCAACGGCCCGCACCGCCGAACTCCCCGCCCGCGGCCAGGAGCACGCTCAACAGCGTAGCTAACCGCGCGCCATCACTAATATTGACCACTTTCCTCGCCGCATCCGCCGCACAAGCCTCAGCCCTTGCATCTGATAGGCCGAAATCACCATCCGTTCCTGCTCATTCAACAAGCCAGACAAAATCAATGTCCCACCCGGCGCGAGCTGGCGCACCGCATCCCGCGCCATCCGCATCAACGGTCGCGCTAAAATATTCGCGACGATCACCGGCCGCTTCCCCGCGCGCTTGATGCTACGCATTTTATATCCGTCGCTCACATAGGCCTTCGCCCGCGCAGCGAGCTGGTTAGCTTTGAGGTTCTCATGGCTCACCTCCACCGCCTTCGGGTCATTATCGCACGCCACAATCCGCGCCGATTTCCATAGCCGCGCCGCACCGATGGCAAGAATCGCCGTACCGCACCCGACATCCAGTGCGTGCCGCACACGCGGTCTTTTTTTCTTTATCTCTTCCAACGCCACCAAACATCCCGCCGTCGTCGCGTGCTCACCCGTGCCGAACGCCGCCACCGCATCGATCAACAGCGGATGGTGATTCGGCGGTAACGTATCTTTCGCGTGGCTGCCATAGACATAAAATCGCCCAAGCGCAAAGGGCGGAAAATCCTTCTGCACCTTGCTCACCCAATCAATATCCGCAAGTTTTATCACCCGCGTTTTGGCTGAACCATCCACCTGCGCAATGATGGCGTTCACCACCTCCACCTGCGGCTGATCGACAATCAATATCAAATGCGGCACCACCGCATCCACCATGCGCGTAATCGTGAGCGCCACCTCTTCCATCCGAAGCTCGATGATATCGAGCATCTCCGGCGTGGCCTCGATCGTCATCTGCATGGGCGCTTGTGGCTGCATGAAGGGGTTATGCATGCTTGTGCCCGATCAGCTTAAACCACTCCAGCTCACTCAGAATCGTCACCCCCAGCGCCTGCGCATCCTTCAGCTTCGATCCCGCGTCGCTCCCCGCGATCACATAATCCGTCTTCTTCGACACCGAACTCGCCACTTTCGCCCCCAGCGCCTCTGCGCTAGCCTTCGCCTCCTTGCGGCCGATATGCTCCAAAGTACCCGTAAACACCACCGTCTTCCCCGCCACCGCCGAGTTTTTCGTGGCAAGCGCAGCATAGTCCTGCACATCGAGTTGCTTTAGCAATTCCCGTAGCAATTTGGTGTTATGCGGCTCAGCAAAAAATTCATGCACCGCCACCGCGACTTTCTCCCCCACGCCATCAATCGCCAGTAATTCCTCCACCGCCTGCGCTCCTTGCATCGCCACCTGTAATTGCGCAAATGTGGTAAAATGCCGCGCCAGCAACTTCGCCATTCCCTCGCCCACATGCCGAATGCCCAGTGCAAAAATAAACCGTGCGAGCGTCGGCGTGCGCGCTTTCTCAATCGCCGCGAACAAATTCGTTGCCGATTTATCGCCCCAACCCTCGCGGTTCTTAATGCGCGTCAAACTTTTCGCATCGCGCGCCTCGAGCGTAAAAATATCCGCCGGCGTCAC
>JBGAJE010000105.1:0-6055 GCA_044225085.1 Rickettsiales bacterium
CGCATCAGCTTGTCGTAGAGCCCGGCATAATCTTCATCGGGGAAAATCGCATGCAGCCCCTTCGCCACATCGGCCTCATGACGAATGATGGTCGGATTCGCCACCAGCGATGCCGTCTCAATCGTCGTCGCCAGCACGAGGCCATTGCGATCCACGATGTCATGCCGCACCACCTGCGCTTCTTCGGCGATTTTCGAGGCATCCACATCCTCCTCGCCCCTCAGCATCAACTGCGGCTCCGTCACCAGCCGCTTGAACGGCAACGCGCCGCCACCCATCGTGCTCACTTCAAGCAAGCGCGCATCGAGCATCACGAAACAAAGCCCGAAGAAAATCGCCACCAGCGTCAACCGCACGCGCGACTCACCCGCCTCTCCGGCCCGTGTGCTTTCGCCTTGAATCACACGGCTCGCCGGGCGCTTTGCTCCCATGCGTTGGAAATGCTTCACCTACCGGCTCTCCACCACATGCGCGATCGGTTGCGCCATGCTGTGCGACATACCATCGTCATCGCGCACCGTAGCAGCGGCAGGAAGCACGCTGATTTCCTCGATCTGACGGCTATCAAGCGGCACCATATCGAGATGGCGGTCCGCCAATTTTTGCAACCGATCCGGTCGGTTGAGATACGCCCACTCTGCATTCAGCAAATGCAGCGACTCTTTTTCTTCACCAAGATTTTGTTTGAGTGACGCAACATCGCGCTGCACGTCCTGTACCGTGTATTTGACAAGGTAAAGCCCCATCGACAATGCGGCGAAACACGCCATGTACACCAGGGCGGTAATGCGTAGACTCATATGGCCTCCTATGCGGCGTTCGAAATCGGACTCGCCGTGCGAATGGCACAGCGCAGCTTGGCCGAGCGCGCTCTAGGATTACGACTCACCTCTTGTGGCGATGGGGTGATGGCGTTTTTAGTCAGTAGTGAAAATGTGTTCTTCGGCGCGGTGCGGTCCGCAATCAGCGCCGCCGGCGAGTGGCGCGAAATCGCGCCGAGCGGATTGCTCCGCTGCAACATGAACTGTTTAACGATACGATCCTCAAGCGAGTGAAAGCTGATAACAACAAGGCGTCCGCCGGGCTTGAGCAAATGCTCCGCTGCCGCTAGTGCTCCCTCAAGCTCCGCGAGTTCCTGATTCACCTCAATCCGTAGCGCCTGGAAACTGCGCGTCGCCGGGTGAATTTTCATTTTCTTCGCGCCACGCACCGCCCCACTGATAATATCGGCAAGCTGCTTTGTCGTCGTAATGGGCGCTATTGCGCGCGCGGCGATGATGGCACGAGCAATACGCTTGGCATCCCGTTCCTCACCGTAATCGAACAAAATCCGCGTGAGCGCATTGGCATCATACCCATTCACGATATCCGCCGCACTGACACCTTCGCCGCTCATGCGCATATCAAGCGGCGCATCCTTCGCGAACGAGAATCCACGCACCGCATCATCAAACTGCATGGAAGAAACACCGATATCGAGCACCACGGCATCAACCGCCGTAACACCCGCATCAGCAAGCACTGCTACCATCGCGGAAAACCGCGCAGGTAAGAATAAAAAATGCCCGGGAAACTCCCGGGCAAGCGCATCGGCAAGTAACTTGACATGCGGATCGCGATCCAGCGCAATCACGCGGCAGGCGGCTTTTTGCAGCAGCGCCCGCGAATATCCTCCGGCACCAAACGTACCATCCACCATCACTTCGCCATCACGCGGCGCAACAGCAGCAACCATTTCGTCACACATTACGGGGATATGCAGCGCTTCGTTCATACCGCGCCCCCGATGTTTACAAACCGTGCCACCGCATAAGCAAAAAACGAGGCAGCATTCGCCCATAACTGAAGGAGCTCGTTCATGCCGCCCCCCCGCCATCAGCCTTCAAACTCAACCGGCGCTTCAGCGCCAAATCCCGCATCGCCGCCTCTTGTTTCGCGAACTGCGCAGGCGACCAGATTTCAAACGTCGCGCCCTTACCGACGAAAATTCCCATATCCGTAATGCTCGCCTTAGCAAGAAGCGCCTCGGGGATTACCACCCGGCCTTCACCATCGAACGCGAGCTGCACCGAACCACCAAGAATCGCCGTCGCGAATGCATCCCGCTCCTCCGAGAACGGGTCGAGCGCTTCGATGCGTGCGTTGAGCTTCTCAATCCGCTCCATCCCGCACGCCTCGATGCAGGGATGTACGAACGATGCATACGCAATCATGCCGTTGAACTGCTGGGCGGCGAGCACGGCACGAAACGACGGCGGCACTGAAACGCGCCCCTTCTTGTCGATCTGCTTCTCGAACGTCGAGAGAAACAATGCCATGACCCAACTTCCCAACCCTGCCCACCAACCGTTCCGCTTCGCATTTCCCTCAGCCTGTCCCGAGGCTCGGTCGTGCGCCGCACTGGCGATGGGCGATGATTCACCCCATTTGGGCAGCCCAATCTGAACTGACCAAACATCCATTTTCCCAAGCCAAAATTTTTTGATAAACCCAATCAGTTAATCGGACTCTTCAGAGCCAAGCTCTCAAACACCGAAAAACCACAAGATTGGATATTTTTGGATAATCTTGGGACTACTTGGGAGATTATGGGTAAAACTTGGGCTCGTCAAGGCCGAACTTGGGCCGAAACGATCCCGGGGCAGAGCTGTGGATAAGCCATAAAAGTTTTTGTAAAGGCGGAATTTATGGCGACAGATAGCCACCACAGCCCAAACGAAAAGAGCCGCCCCTCAAAAGCAGCCATACTTCATTGATAAAAATGAGAAAAATACCAGACGGCCTATAAGCCGGGTTTTGTCCTCGCCCGAAAGCGATGGATGACTATTCATCTAGGCGACCTGTTGCCAAGCCGCTCGAGCAACCTACCCGCGTGGTCGGGCTCGGAATGCCTGTCACCCTTGCGGATGACGTGCCACGCCTATTCGGTCTTGCTCCCGGTGAGGTTTACCATGCCGTCACTGTCACCAGCAACGCGGTGGGCTCTTACCCCACCTTTTCACCCTTACCTGTGCTTGCGCACGGGCGGTTTGTTCTCTGTGGCACTGTCTCTCGGCTCGCGCCGGGTGGGCGTTACCCACCACCGTTTCCGTGGAGCCCGGACTTTCCTCGGGATGAATATCTCGTGCCTCGGGGCTTTAGGCCCACCCGCACCATAAGCTCATCACGCAGTCATCCGGCCGTCTGGTAGGCTGAATCTACGAAATAAAGCCCATAAAAGCCAGTTTTTTCGATACCCGCCAAACAAAGTGGTCATGGAATGAATCATTGTGCCTTTATATTCGCCGACTAATATGCACCACACCATAACGATACCTATATGACCAATCCACCCACGACACTGCCAACAAACCCGCCAGCCGGGGAATTGATCATCTTATCCTCCCCCTCCGGTGGGGGCAAAACCACGCAGCGCAATCTCTTGCTCAAGCATATTCCCAATGCCGAATTCGCCGTTTCCTACACTACTCGCAGGCCTCGTCCGGAAGAAGTGGATGGCGTCGACTACCATTTCCTCATCAACCGCCATGTGGCAGAAAAGATCAACATCAGCTACGAGCATGGAAATGCCAAATCGGATTTCCAACAATATCTCAACACAGGCAAGCTACTCGAATGGGATTATTTCTACGGCCACTTCTATGGCACCCCGCGCGAGCAAGTGGAAAACGCCCTCAAAGCCGGCCGCACCGTCATCGCCGATGTAAACTACGAAGGCCTGCAAGCCCTACGCAAATTCTGCGCGGATCATCGCTACAAACTCACCAGCATCTTCATCACCGTTCCGCGCGAAGAGCTAGAGCGCCGACTCATCAAACGCGACATTCAAGATCAGGAAAATCTTTCGCCGGAACGCGCCGCCGCCATTCGCGAAGGTATCGACAAACGCATGCAGCAGGCGGATGAAATTCTCGCGGAAAGCAACCATTACGACCATGTCATCGAGAGCGGCGCCACCAAGCAGGAAACGTTCGAAAGAATATGGAAAGCACTAGGCCGCGATCCAATTCGTGAAACACCGCAAAGCACCGTTCAACGCGGCGGGGCAGCGATCGGACTCACCGATCCTTCCACCAAAAAAGCGCCGCATCTCTAAACCAACCCATGCAGTGCCGCGAGCAGCCCCGCGCACTCATCATCCCACTTCCCACTAATATCCGCCGGGCGGTAATGGCGTTGGAAGGCGATCACGCATTTCTCCGTCTTTTCGCCATAATCACCATCGAGCTTGAGCCCATAACCCCAATTTGCCAGCGCAGTTTGCAAGCGAATCACCTGCTTACCATGATCCCCACGCGATAATTCCGATCCCACCACCGGATGCGCATCGAACGGAAAAATCCCAACCCCAGCACGCGCAAGCCCCGGCCAATCAAACAACTCACCCGGATCCATCTTGCGCAAAAACGCCACATCCGAATGGCCAACAACATTGCGCGCCGGAATCGTATGCCTCGCAAGAATTTCCTGACAAAGCTTGGTAACCGCCTGCATCTGCCGCGTCGGAAACGGCACATAACCGTTGCTATGCCCCGGATTCGCAATCTCAATCCCAATCGAGCGATGGTTGATATTCGCATGGTCCCGCCAGCTCGATTCGCCCGCATGCCACGCGCGCTGCGACTCTTCGACTAGCGAAAACACCTCGCCCCCCTCGCCCACCACATAATGCGCCGAAACTTTGGATTCCGGGTTGCACAAATGATCCACCGCCGCCTGCGCGCTGAGCATGTCAGTGTAATGCAAAATCAGCATATCAACCGACTGATCCTTGCGCGAATCGAAATTGGGGGATGGGTTGGTGAGGGTCATGAAATCACTGTACACCTCTCCCTTGGGAGAGGTCAACGAGACGTAGTCGAGTTGGGTGAGGGCTTGGACCGATCGCAAACCCTCACCCTAAATCGCGAAGTGCGATTTAGACCTCTCCCAGTGGGAGAGGTTAGACCTACTGCTCCACCTCAATCAACTGCGGCCGCCGCAACGAAATAATCCCGACACCCGCAATCGTGAGACAGGCACCAACAAGTACCTGCAACGTCACCGGCTCACCAAACATCAGCGCTCCAGCCGTAATCCCCGCCACCGGCACCAGTAGCGAATACGGCACCACCTGGCTCATCGGATAATGTTTGATCAACCAATTCCAGAGCCCATAGCCGATGATGGAAGAAAAAATCGCGCTATACGCAATCCCCGCCCAGCTTTTCCAACTCGCCGCTTTTAAGGTCACGATTAAATGTGGCTCAAACATCAGCGACAGCGCCGCAAGCATCGGCAAGGCAAACAACCCCGGCCAAAACAGCATCGCAACCACCGGAACCGGCTTCATTCGCTTCATATAAATATTCGCCGAGCTCCAGCAAAACGCGCCCATAATGGCGACGAGAAATCCCATCCAATGTTCCGATGCATTCGGCGTCCCTGCCACAATCAGCACCCCGATGAACGCAATCGCAAGCCCGCCCGCGCGCCACGGCCCGAGATAATCATTGAAGCTCACCGCCGCCAGTACGCAAGCAAACGGCACGCCCAGCTGCACCGCCACAATCGTCGAGGTGATGGAAAGCCCCAGATACATCGCCGAAAACACCAGCGCGAATTGCAGCACAATCAGAAATAACGCGATGATAAACATATCCCGCGCCCGCGGCATCGGGTGGCGCAGCGCAAATGGCGCGAGCAACGCCGTCACCCCGATAAACCGCACCACCAGCGTGAGAAACGGCGGCATCTCGAGCATCGACAAATGCGCCGCCGAAAAATTCCCACCCCAGCACATCGCAACCAAAACAGCAGCCAATATCGCACGCAGCGGCATAAGAAACCCGACCTTAAAGTGAACGCCCCGGATGTAGCACGCAGCGGTTTGAGCGCAAGCCCGATCCGCACCCAGCCCCAAGCCATGCCAAAAATCGCATATCCCGTCATCAAACCGTCACAAAGGGATGGTAGGGCTGACATGTTTGACTACCCCTATTTCTCCTTAGCAGCCGCTGAGGAGGAGTTACGACTGGCTAAAATCAACGAAACATGGAGGACTACGATCATGGCT
>JBGAJE010000106.1:0-6041 GCA_044225085.1 Rickettsiales bacterium
TGTCACAAATTACACAAAAGAACCAGACAGGCAAACCTGTCTGTCTGAAGCCTACTCACCTGTACAGGTTGAGCTAGATAAGGAGCCGTGCCTTGTCGGAAAAAGAGAAAAAGGCATCCCCCCTTACAAGGGTTGTCTGCGGCGTTGCCGGCGTTGTATCATTGCCATTCACGACGTTGATGGCCGTGGGAACCGCCGGTCCTCTTATGCCTTTGGGATGGGGCGCCCTTACAGCTTCGGTCCAAGGCATCGCCATTGCGGTGAAAGGGAAGCCGCTCGACTAGCAACCTACAGATAAGGTTGCAAACAAAAAGCATACTAAACTTTAAGGAGGCTTACCCCTCCTTTTTTTTGATTAATATTCCTATACGTCATAAAACTGTCATATTTCGCGTGTATGATGACAGTATGGAGAGGTCTCTCAACATAACCACGCGTCAGGATATTACGCAGGAAGAATACAAAGGTCCCAGCGCATTTGTAACTGCGATGGGACAGGGATTTTTTGACCACCTGAAAGGTGCATTCTTTGGCTTAGTTATCTCCTTACCAATTGCATATTTCGCCCATAAATCCACAAAGGAACTATTAGAAGCCATCCGTGGTTCTGCCCAAAAACTTAGCGCCTATTGCGCTCCCCAGGATGCGAAATGGTTTGAGTTTCCGATACCTCGCTTAAAACGCTGGTGCGGGGACACAGTCTACGGCCTTTTCGGCGAAGGTAAAGGCAGTATCGCACATGTCACCGAGATCGACCCGAAACACCGTGAATGGTTCGAACATGTGAAAATGGACAAGGAACATGGTTTCACTCACATATTTCTTAGCCACTCAGTTGGCATTTTGCCCATCGTTGGCAAGCCTTTCAAGCGCGTTTTAAATAGTGCTTCCGAACGCTGCGCAGATGCGTTTACCATCAGCGGTATAGCAGCTCTCGCCGGTTACATTGGTGGCTGGGTCAAAGCAGGTATCAATGGTGGTGCCAATGCACATGCCGGCCGCACACAATTCGAAGCAGCTAAAGACGAAATCCGCGATCAGCGTGCCCTCAATGAAGCTTTACGCGAAAAATATATCAAAACCAAACTCGAGCTTGAAGACCTCAAAACCACCCGCGCCGTAAAAGAAGGCACACTCCATATCACCAAAGACAACCCCGCGCCCAAAGCACATACGGGCGATGTTCCTACCGACCTTACCCCGCCGCCCGATGCCGTAAAAGCGCGCACGCATGACCACAGAGACCACGCAACCCCCAACTTCGCAAATCGCGTCGGCCACGCCCATCACGCGGAACATGCCGATGCACAACTGGATGGATGGAAAGAAAAAATGGCCGCACAAAAATCGCACGCGCTCGAGCATGAATCTGAACGCGCTTAGCGCCAACTAATCTAAAAATTTTACCACGACCGATGATGCGCAAGCACGGGAATTTGTGCACGCACTTGCGCCACCCGCGCGGGGTCGATAATAGCCGTAATCACTCCCGGCTGATCGGCCGAAGCTTCCGCCAAAATCTCGCCCCATGGATCGATGATGAGACTATGCCCATAGGTCTCCCGCCCACCGGGATGCACTCCGCACTGCGCCGGCGCAATGACATAGCATGCATTCTCAATCGCCCGTGCGCGTAGCAGCGTGTGCCAATGTGCTTCCCCCGTCGGCCGCGTGAAGGCGGAAGGCACCATAAGCACCGTCGCCCCTTTCAGCGCTTCTTCGCGATAAAGCTGCGGAAAGCGCAAATCATAGCAAATGCTAAGCCCCAAGCTCGCAAAGCCCGTCACCGCTACACGCGCCGCATCCCCCGCCACCGCCTGCGACGATTCACGGTAATGATGACCATCGTCGAGCGTCACATCGAATAAATGCAGCTTATCATAGGTTGCAGCAATTTCACCTTCCGGCGAAATTAAAATGCTGCGGTTAAAGGGCTTCTCCATTCCCGCTTCCTTGGCGCGAATCGAGCCAATCAGCAGCCAAATTTTGTACAGCTTTGCCGCACTTTTTGCCCACACCACGCCCGCATGGTCCGCCATCGACACATCCACCGTCGCTGCCGTGCCTTCACGCCGCATGTAGAACACATTCTCCGGCGTCGTAATCACCTGCGCCCCGCGCCCCACCGCATCGGCAAGCAATGGTTCCAATTGTGCAATATTGGCTGCGATATCATCGCCACTCGTCATCTGAATCGCCGCTGCCACAAACCGTTCCATCACTCCCTCATTTCCCTAAATGCTTTCATTTGGCTCACTCTCTCACCGTCCGCGCGAGCGATAGCACCCGCACCTCCTTCGCCCCAGCTTTTTTCAACACCCGCGCGCAGGCATCCGCCGTTGCACCCGTCGTCACCACATCATCCACCAATAACACAATTTTGTCCTTAAGTTGCGCGCCAGCTCCCTCCGCCACCGCGAAAGCACGTCGCACATTGCGCAGGCGCGTGGCCCGGTCGAGTCTCATCTGTGGCGGCGTCGGCTGCACCCGCTGCAGCAAATCCGGCGCACACCCAATCCCCGTTTGCGCCGCAATCCCATAAGCAAGCAATGCGGACTGATTATATTTTCGCCCCATCAATCGCCGCCAATGCAGCGGCACGGGAATGATCATATCCGCATCCGGCATAAGCTTGCTGCCCGCACCCAGCATCACCTGCACCATCCGCGCCATCGCCGCCCATTGATCATGAAACTTCAATGCCGAAATCAGTGGCGCACTCACCGCATCATACACCATCGCCGCTCGTGCCACATCAAACTGCGGTGGCGTTTCAAGACATATCGGGCATTGCGTCCCCACCTCGACCGGAATGGCAAACGGAATGCCGCAACAGTCGCAAAACGGCGCCGAAATCATCCGTAATTTTGCAAAACATGGGCTGCAAAAATTCCCATCTGCCGCCACATGCGAGCGGCAGGACGGGCATCGCGGCGGGAAGGCCGTATCCGCCAGCATCCGAAGCGCCGCACTCGCCATCCCTCGCATGTTCCCTCCATCTTCACTAGGCAGCCAATACAAAGCTGATATAATCTGCCCATGGAATCCGCGCCCCCTATTTTGTTCGATCGCGCCCGCAATCGCAAGCGTCGTGCACGCGCCGCGACCGATTTTGCGCAACATGACTTCCTCTGGCGCGAGGCCGCCACCCGCACAGAAGAAACGCTTTCCTTCATCAAACGTGATTTTCAAACCGTCATCGGCTTTGGCACCCACGCATTACAGCTGGCCCCCGGCACACGCCTTATCCAATGCGATGCCGCGCCTGCCATGCTGCATCCCCTCGCCGGCCCACGCGTCGTAGCAGATGAAGAATGGCTGCCCTTCGCCGATAACAGCATCGATGCGTTCATCAGCCTCCTCTCGCTACATTGGGTGAACGATCTGCCCGGCGCCCTCACCCAAATCCGGCGTGTGTTGAAACCTGATGGCCTGTTCTTCGCCATCCTTCCTGGTGGTGAAACGTTGCGCGAACTACGCAGTGTTTTTGCAGCAACCGAGGCCGAACAATCCGGCGGCATAAGCCCGCGCATTGCTCCGTTCATCGATGTGCGCGACGCCGGAGCTTTGCTGCAGCGCGCAGGCTTCGCCTTGCCCGTTGCTGACAGTGAATTGCTGACGATTAGCTACCCCAATCTTTTTGCCTTGATGCATGATTTACGCGGCGCTGCACAAAATAATATGCTGCGCACCCAGCTGCAGCATTTTACCCCACGTCGATTTTTTATGGATGCTACCGAACGTTATCAAACAAGCTTTAAAAATGCCGAACATGAAATCACCGCGACGGTCGAATTCATCACGCTCACTGGCTGGAAACCAGCCGAAAACCAGCAAAAACCCGCAAAACGCGGCAGCGGAACCGTCTCACTCCGTGACGTACTGAATTAGCTCACTAACGATTGCCAAACATGCTGACTATCAATCAACGCCGCTACCAGCGGCAGATCGGCCGGCGGCATCGGCAAAGCTTGCATGTCACGCGGATATTTCCAGGTGAGGTTTTGCCCCTCGAGCGGACGGGGAATACCCTCCCACTTACGGCAAATATAAAGCATCATGAGCAAATGAAATGTCTCATATTGATGGCTGACGAAAGTAAGCGGCGCAGCACAGCGCTCGCAAATATCAACGCCCAGCTCTTCCATAATTTCGCGCCTGAGAGCGGCTTCCGGCGTCTCGCCCGCCTCGATTTTTCCGCCGGGGAATTCCCACATCCCGGCCAGGGGCTTGCCTTCCGGCCGCTGGGTCAGCAACACCCGCCCATCCGCATCAAACAGCGCGACGGCGGAAACGAGGACGGTTTTCATGAGCGATAATCAGCGTTGATATCGATATAGCCGTGCGTTAAATCACAGCTCCACACCGTGGCCGACCCTTTACCCAACCCAATATCCACCGCAATCTGAATATCTCGTGTTTTCATGTGTGCGGCAACGGGGCCTTCATCATAATGCGCGACACGCTCGCCCTTCTCAGCAATCGTAATCCCACCAATGCTCACGCGCAGCGTATCGCGATCCACTTTCTCGCCGCTTTTGCCAACCGCCATCACCACGCGGCCCCAATTTGCATCCTCACCGGCAACCGCCGTTTTCACGAGCGGTGAATTACCAATTGCCAAGCCGATTTTGCGCGCCGCATCGTCGCTCGCAGCACTGGTGACGGTGATCGTCATCAATTTTTGTGCCCCCTCGCCATCCCGCACAACAAGTTGCGCAAGTTCGATCATAAGCGCATTAAGAGCTTCCTGAAACGCAGCGGCTGCGGGCGATTTTTCTGCAATCGCAACCCCTGCAGCACCTGTTGCAAATAGCAGCGCCGTATCGCTAGTGGAGGTATCCCCATCCACCGTAATCGCATTGAAACTTTTTGCGTTACTTTGCTGCAGCATCTGTTGCAGCAGCGGCGCAGCAATTTTTACATCCGTAAACACGAAGGCAAGCATCGTCGCCATATCCGGCGCAATCATCCCCGAGCCTTTGGCGATGCCGTTGATCGTCACTTTTTTCCCATCAATCGTAATGCTGCGTGTCGCGGCTTTGGGAAACGTATCCGTTGTCATAATCGCCGCAGCCGCATCGGCCCATGCATCATCCCGCAAGGCTTGCTGTAAGTTCGGCAGCGCCGCCTCGATCTTCGCATAAGGCAATGGCTCGCCGATCACGCCGGTCGACGCCAAGCACACTTCTTGCGCTTTGCAATGAAGCAATTTTGCCGCCGCATGCGCACTAGCCTCAACAGCCTCAACCCCTCGCTTACCCGTGAATGCGTTGGCATTGCCGGAATTGACCACCAATGCCCGCGCCGTGCCATGCGGTAATGCTTCACGGCACCAATCCACCGGCGCCGATGGCGCTTGGGAGCGGGTGAATACCCCGGCAAGCGATGTCCCCACCGCCAGCTCCACCAACAGCAAATCTGTCCGCCCGGCATAACGAATGCCGGCCTGCCCGGCCGCCATCCGCACGCCCGCAATCGGCGGTAAGCTAGGCAACGCCGCCGGTGCAAGCGGGGAACGTTGATACTTCGCCATTATTTTGCTTTGGGTTTGCTATCGAGGTTTTTATCGAACGTCACTTCTTTGCCCTTCGCGTCATAGACCTTCACATCCGCCGATTTCACCAGCCCCGCGATATAATCGTTGAGCTTTTTCTCCTGCAATTTGGCGCGTAATTGGTCCTTCACTTCATTAAACGTCGGTACAGTCACTTTGCGGATATCCTCAACCTTGATGATATGCCACCCAAACGCTGATTTCACTGGGCCCGATACTTCACCCTTCTTCATCGAGAAGGCCGCATCGGCAAACTCTTTCACCATTTTATCCTTGGTGAACCAGCCTAAATCCCCGCCTTGCTTAGCCGATCCAGGATCTTTCGAGTAATCCTTCGCCACATCCTCGAAACTTTTGCCGCTATCGAGTTTTTTCTTGGCGTCCTTAGCGTCTTGCTCGCTGGCGAGTAAGATATGCCGCGCATGCACTTCCTTATCGTCGCGCATGGAGAGCACCATCGCATCATACTCATTTTTCAAATCCG
>JBGAJE010000107.1:0-6020 GCA_044225085.1 Rickettsiales bacterium
ACCCGGTTCCTATTAACGGAACATTAGGAATTCTATGGCAATGTGGAAGAGTACGGACAGGTTATTTGCTAGGCTGAGCGCCGAAAAATGGCAGGTTCGTATGGGTGCCTCGGAGCAAGGTGGCAACGGGGGACTGCCGGATCGGCAAGGCGACGTGATGGTCGCGGAACCGAAAACGCAGGTCAAACGGCCGCCAATGTACAAGGTGATCCTGCTAAACGATGATTATACGCCGATGGATTTCGTCGTCATGGTGCTGGAACAAATCTTCCGGAAAAACCATGCCGAAGCGCTGAATGTGATGCTCGAAGTGCATCAAAAAGGCGCAGGGATTGCGGGGGTCTACACCCGCGATGTCGGAGAAACCAAGGTCGAGCAAGTCATCGAATACGCACGGATCAACGAGTATCCGCTCCAATGTGCGCTCGAACCGGAAAATTAGTCGCCGTCATTCCAGCGAACGCTGGAATCCACCTTCAAAGCCGCAGCAAGTGGCAAGATGGATTCCTGCTTTCGCAGGAATGACGGGGAAAAAAGGAACGCTATGATTTCGCACAACCTAGAAACCACCCTGCGCGCAGCGCTCGAGCTCGCGAAAAAACAGCGCCACGAATATGCGACGCTTGAGCACCTGCTGCTCGCGTTGACCGAAGATGCGGATGCCTCGCCCGTGCTACGCGGCGTCGGCGTCAACCTCGGCGAACTCAAGCGTTCGCTCGTCGAATTTATGGATACGGAACTCTCGACCCTCGTGGTCGATCATGTCGATGAAGCCCGCCCCACGGCTGGTTTCCAGCGCGTGGTGCATCGCGCGGCGATCCACGTCCAATCCGCCGGCAAACACGAAGTCAACGGCGCCAACGTGCTCGTTGCCATGTTCTCCGAACGCGAATCGCATGCAGTGTTTTTCCTACAGGAGCAGGATGTGTCGCGCCTGGATGTGGTGAATTACATCAGCCACGGCATCGTGAAATACAGCGATCTCACCCGCATCGCCCTGCCCCGCGATCACACCGAAGAAGAGATGGATGACGGCTCCATCCGCTACACGCCCGGCAAAGAAGCGATGGGTGACGCAAGCGAAAAAGACAGCAAAGATCCGCTCACGCTCTATTGCGTGAACCTCAACAAAAAAGCCCAAAACGGCAAGACGGATATTCTCATCGGTCGCGAAAACGAAATCGAACGCACGGTGCAAATCCTCTGCCGCCGCACCAAAAACAACCCGCTGTTCGTGGGTGAAGCTGGCGTTGGTAAAACCGCGATTGCCGAGGGTCTCGCCCTGCGCATCACGCGCGGTGAAGTGCCGAATGTGCTGCGCAATGCCGTGATTTTCTCGCTCGACATGGGCTCGCTGCTCGCCGGTACGCGTTACCGCGGTGACTTTGAAGAACGCATGAAAGCCGTGATCAAATCGATCGAAAAACTCCCCGGCGCGGTGCTGTTCATCGACGAAATCCACACCATCATGGGCGCGGGTTCCACCTCCGGCGGCGCGCTCGATGCGTGCAATCTGCTCAAGCCCGCCTTGGCGCGCGGCACGCTGCGTTGCATGGGTTCGACGACGTTTAAGGAATACAACAACACCATCGAAAAAGACCGCGCCCTCGCCCGTCGCTTCCAGAAAATCGACGTCATGGAACCAACGGTCGAAGACTCGATCAAAATCCTCCGCGGCCTAAAGCCGTATTACGAAGAACACCACAAAGTGCGCTATTTGCCTGCTGCGATTGAAGCTGCGGTGGAACTCAGCGTCCGCTACATCCACGACCGCAAATTGCCGGACAAAGCCATCGACGTGATCGACGAAGCCGGCGCCGCGCAAATGCTGCTGCCCGAGAGCAAACGCAAAAAAGCCATCACGGTGAAAGAAATCGAAGACGTGATCGCCAAAATGGCGCGCATGCCGAGCAAAACAATCTCGCTGGATGACGCCGAAGTGCTGCGCAACCTCGAGAAAAACCTGAAGCTCACCGTCTTCGGCCAAGACAAAGCGATCGAAGAACTCTCCGCCGCCGTGAAAATGGCGCGCGCGGGTTTGCGTGAGGAAACCAAACCGATGGGCGCGTATCTCTTCACCGGCCCCACCGGCGTCGGCAAAACCGAAGTCGCGCAACAACTCGCCAAAACACTCGGCATGGAACTTGTGCGGTTCGACATGTCCGAATACATGGAAAAACACAGCGTTTCCGGCCTCATCGGCGCGCCCCCAGGCTATGTCGGCTTCGACCAGGGCGGCCAGCTGACGGACGCGGTGGACAAAACGCCCTACGCCGTCGTCCTGCTCGACGAGATCGAAAAAGCCCACCCGGATGTGTTCAACATCCTCCTGCAAGTGATGGATTACGGCCGCCTGACCGACCAAAACGGCAAGCAGGTCAACTTCCGCAACTGCGTGCTGATCATGACCAGCAACGCCGGTGCGTCGGATGCCGC
Organism: Rickettsiales bacterium; assembly: GCA_044225085.1. Classification (GTDB taxonomy): domain Bacteria; phylum Pseudomonadota; class Alphaproteobacteria; order Rickettsiales; family UBA3002; genus QFOX01. Next base: position 2,437 of record JBGAJE010000107.1, read on the forward strand.
GAGAAAAGCCATCGGCTTCGGCCGTGAAGAACGCGGTGCCGACGAAGTGAGCAGCACTGTAAACAAGCTCTTCACCCCCGAATTCCGCAACCGCTTGGATGCCATCATCGGCTTCGACCACCTCACGCATGACGTGGTGAAACACGTGGTGCAGAAGTTCATCTACCGCCTGGAATCGCAACTCTCCGAGCGCAACGTGACGATCACCCTCACCGACGCCGCACTCGATTGGGTCGCCGACAAAGGCTACGACAAAGCCATGGGCGCACGTCCATTAGCCCGCCTCATCGCCGACAAAATCAAGAAGCCGCTGGCGGAAGAAGTCCTCTTCGGCAAACTCGCCAAAGGTGGTTCGGTGACCATCGACGTGAAAGACGACGAACCGACTTTCACCTACTCCACCACGCGCCCGAAATCGAAGTCCCGCGCGGCGGCGGAGGATGAGGAGTTGGTGGAGTAACACCTACCTTCGATTTTCATATTTCTGAACTCCGGCAACCGCTATAGTAAGCGAACATAATCAACCGCTAAGCCGAGAACTATGGCCAAACCAACCACCACACAACCCATCATCCAATGGCGCGATGTCATCCTGCTCGACACCACTGTCGCGCAAAATGATCCCTATCGGAGCGCTACGGTTGCAGCACTTGATAAGCTGCAATTCTCCGCCACTGGCCAGAAGCTTTTCGCCGAACTTCAAGCAACGCAGCAGCATATCCCCGATAATTTTCGCTGGGCAAATTTTGATGAAATAAAACGCCTCGGCCGCAAACTTTCTTCCGACATTAGCGCACCAATGGAAACCGCGCTCCACCACCGCGCGCCAACGGACGATAATAAAAAACTCTACGTCGCCATCGTCACCGCCTCAGTCGCCACATCTCATCTCGGCGACACGAATTTTTACTATTTTCCCTTCCATACATTAGGGCTCATATATCCAGGAATTTTTGTGCAAGAAAGCGTGCGCGAGAATCCCATCACACACGCAAAAATGCATGCGCCAACACCCCTCGACGAAGCATTGAGTCACGAAATCCAGCACGCGATCGATTGGCTTAACCAGCAATTTAATCATGGCCCCACCTATAGCGCCACTTGCGGCGAAACGCGCGCCGTCGCAACCCAACATGCCTATGGCACAGAGGTGAACCCGCGCGGCCCCCAGCGCACCGCCTACACCGATCCAGAATTCGATCTGGAAAACTATTTAAGCTGGCACTCGGCAGCCGTGACAAAAACCTTGGTCACGGGCATGGCCTACAAAATCAAGCTAACTGAGGGCTGCGATAAAAACCTCACCTACGAGCAAGTGATGGAACAAATGCGCACGCTGTTTGAAAAACATCATATCCAAATGGGCGATGTCCCACCCGGACAAATCGGCGAATGGATACGCAACTCGCCAGTAAACCAGCTTTTCCCCCCGTCGCCAGATAACACCCTAAACCTATGCGCCTTCTGCCCCTGCTCATCCTCCTCCCAACCCTCGCCTTTGCCCAGGCGGCGCAGCAGCCCGTTATGCTCAAACTCATCGGCGGCACCGGTTTTATCGTGAACGAGCATGGCGATATCGTCACCAATGCCCACGTCATCCATAACTGCCAGGCCATCACCGTCGCCACTGAGCGGGGCGAGCAACCGGCCCAGCTCATCGTCGCCGACAAATTGCAGGACCTCGCCATCATCCGCATCCCAACCAGCGGTGTCCCGGCCGTCGCCCCGCTTCGGTTTGATATTAGCGCCCTGAGGGTTGGCGATCCCGTCACTGTGATCGGTTACCCGGGACAAGATGGGATCGAACGCCGTAGCCATTTCAAAAAAACCACCATTACAAGCTTAAAAGGCCCCGCAGGGGAGGCTAAGTGGCTCCAGCTCGTCAATGTTGCTGAAAAGGGCAATTCTGGCGGTCCTGTGCTAGATGAGGCTGGCAACGTCATCGCCGTGATCGCCGGCATGGTGCTTCAATATCGCAAAACCGATGTGGGCAAGCCGGACGCACAACCCATCGCCCAAGCATCTGTCGCCATCACCCTACCCATCCTCGAGAATTTTCTGCACGCCAACGCGATTATGTTTCAAAAATCACCAAATGAATTAATGGCTTACAGAAATAATGCACAGAGTGAAGTCGCCCCACCCTTCATCGTGCCCGTGCGCTGCATTCTAGGTCGCGTCACCCAATAACGCTTAATGCCCCAACTGATGTGCCGGCGCAGGCATGACCCGCCGCACGTCAGAATCACTAGCCGGTGCCGACGCTGGCGGCGCAGCATCCGGCCCTGGCGCAGCCATGGGTGTGGCAGGGTTCGGTGCTGGTACAACCTCCGTCGGCGGCACTGCCCCATCCGGAATCAGAATATGCGAACCACGCAGCATCACGATCGAAATCCGCCGGTTCCGCGGCCCCCGCGGCTCATTCGGCGTCAGCAATTCCTTATCCGCCATGCCGGTGACTTTCTTCGGCCGCTCTGGCTCCATGCCGGATTTAATCAGGAACCGCCGCGCCACTTGTGCTCGGTCGCTCGAGAGCTCCCAGTTCGTATAATCCGCCTTGCCCGTCTCCGCCGGCGACGCATCCGTGTGCCCCGTAATCGCCATATAATTCGGCATCTTTTGCAGAATCTTTGCAACCCGCGACAAAATGGCCTGCCCATGCTCCGTCAGCACCGTCGAACCGCGTTCGAACATCGAATATTTATCCGTATCGGTAATATCAATCTTCAGCCCCTCCGGCGTTTGCTGCACCGTGACGTTGTCTTTGTATTGCGCCATGGCCTTATCCTGCGAGAAGCTCTGCTCAATCGCCGTGGCCCCGTCCTTGAACAAGTTCGCGTCCTGATCCGCTTCGGATTTCGATTGATTATCCGGGTTATCCGCGACTGAGCCATTCGGGCTGCGCCCGCTGACAATCCCCGCATCCGATTGGTTACTTTTCGAAATCCCCTTATCGCTCTGCACAAGCCCGCCTTTGAAGCCAATCCCTTGGCTATCCTTAATCCCCACCGTCGGCGTGAAATATTCTGCCAGCCCCTCAAGCCGCGCCTTCGAGGTCGTCGAAAGCAGCCACAGCAGCAGAAAGAACGCCATCATCGCCGTCACGAAATCGGCATACGCAACTTTCCACGCCCCGCCATGATGGCCGTGCCCCGCGACCTTCTTCACCTTTTTGATGATCGGCCGCTTATCGTCGTCTTTTCCCGCCATCGCGAATCCTAACTAGCCGCCGGCAAGTTCTGCAGCAATTGCTCCATCTCCGTAAATGGCGGCTGCATTTTCGTCGGAATATTGCTGCGGCCGATCTCGACTGAAATCTGCGGCGCATTGCCCTGCAGATGCGACACTAATACCGCCCGAATAATCAAATAAAACGCATGATCTTGCTCATAAATCTGTCCCAGTTTCGTTGCGATCGGGCCAATGAAGCCATAAGCCAGGAACACCCCAAGGAAGGTGCCGACCAGCGCACCGCCGATCATGCCCCCCAACACCTCCACCGGCGCGCTGATGCTCGCCATCGTTTTAATCACCCCAAGCACCGCCGCCACGATCCCCAACGCCGGCATACCATCCGCCATCGT
>JBGAJE010000108.1:0-5959 GCA_044225085.1 Rickettsiales bacterium
ACTCGCGGAGTTTAGTAGGAGTGTAGGGCGTGCCGAGCGCGAAGGGTGTGGCGCCCATGCTGGCCCATAGGCCATGGCGATTGGGCACGATGAGGAGTAGGCGCCCGCCGGGGGCGAGTAATTGCCAGGCGATGCTGAGCAGCTCATTCGGCCGCGTAACATGCTCGAGCGCATGCAGCATCACCATACGGGTGAGGCTATTCGGGGCGAAGGGTGGGCGCATTTCATCGCCGAGGATGCTGTGGTTAGCACTATCGATCGGCCAATAAATGGCGCCTTGGCTCGCGGGCATGAGGGAAAGGACGCGGTTAGGCGCCTCCGATGCCCTATCCATTACGCGTAGGATGGGGTTCGCATAGCCAATGCCAACGGTGATTTCGCCCGCCTGCTCAGCCCAACATTCGCGGGTGATGCGGCGCAAGCGGCGCTTCACCCGCCGCCCGAGGCGCGAAGAATAGAACTGACGCAGATTGACGATATCCGGACGCATGGGGTAATTATACGCCAGAACCTGAGGAAGAATAAAGCATCATGCACGATCCTATCACGCAATTTGCTCAATGGATGGCCGACGCGCAGGCCTGCGCTGCGATTGCTGAGGCAACCGCGATGACGCTCGCCACTGCCACGGCGGATGGCAAACCCGCAGCGCGCATTGTGCTGCTTAAAGAACATGGGCCACAGGGCTTTGTGTTTTACGGCAATATGGAAAGCCGCAAATTTCGTGAGTTGGCGGCAAACCCACATGCGGCGCTTTGCTTTCATTGGATGCCGCTGGAACGGCAGGTGCGTATTGAAGGTACTGTTTCGCGCGTGAGTGATGCAGAAGCAGATGCATATTTTGCCAGCCGCGATCGCGGAAAGCAAATCGGGGCCTGGGCGTCGCAGCAATCGCAACCCTTATCGAATCGTGCCGAGCTCGAAGCGCGGATTGCTGAGTTTGAAAAAAAATTCGTGGGTGGGGCAGTTCCTCGTCCCGGACATTGGTCCGGCTGGCGCCTTGCGCCGGATAGGATCGAGTTTTGGAGCCAAGGCACAGCGCGTTTGCATGAACGTCATGTTTACACACGCAATGGTAATGGCTGGCAGCACACGCTGCTTTATCCGTAATTAGAACTGACGGCCGGCACTGTTGCCGTTGCTATTATCGTCACCATAGGTTGGGCGGCCAGGGAGATAGGTCGCTGGAGCAGGTGCACTGGGTGCTGGATTGAGCGGTGCTAAGCCATTCACCGGTGCAGTGGCAGGAGCAGGTGCAGGCTGCACACCCGGACCGAGAATGGGGGCTGCTGCGGTAGCGCCGTTAGCAGGGGTAGGTTGCGCCGCGACCCCACGCATCGCCGCCGTGGTATGTGCCGCATCGACCGAAAGGGGTTGGTTGGGGAATATGGCGGGGGCGCCGTTTTGTGCTGTGGGTGGCAATGGCGTTGATGGTTTGGGGGCAGCAACGTGCCAACCTGCTTTATTCATGCATTCGCTGAATTGGCGCGCGAGGGTGATGTTTGGATCTTCCGCCGGGACGCCGGGCGCGGGTGTTGTAGGCGGCTGAGATTGCGCTTCGGAACGGCATTTGTCCGAAGCTTCCTGGTATTTACCCTGGATTTTGCTTTGGTTCAGGCAACCTGCTAGCACGCAGGCCGCAAGGGTGATGAGCGATATATTGCGAAAATTACGTTGCATCCCGCCTCACATAGCCGCGAATTCCGATTTCGTCCATCTCCTGTTGCTCGCGGCGGGCGGCGACAGCGGCGCGTTGCTTTTCCCAATTGGCGAGGGCCAGCTCGTATTTTTTCATGTCGCTGAAGCGCTCACGCAACTGCTCGGCGAGTTTATCCAGCTCGATCTCGAGCTTGCGTAGATGCACGCGCAGCTTCTCCTGACGGTTTTTGATGGCGATAGAGAAATCCCCGAAAAAATGACCCATTTCGGGCATGTCTTCGGCGAGTTTCAATTCTTGCGCGAGTTGATCGTCGAGGCGGGCGATGTTGGAAAGCACGTCTTCGCGCTGGCGCTCGAGCATCCCCTGCTGGCGTTTGAGCGCATCCATCTCTCGCCGCTTCACCCGCAGCAATGTGTTCATGGATTTCATGCGGTACCTTCAACTTTTGTCATCATCGGCGGCGGTTTGCGCTCGGTGGCGGGTTCTAGCCCTAACACTTTGGCGAGTTGTTCGTAGCCTTGTGCCAGCGTGGAGGCCTCACTCTCGCGTTGGGTGATGAAGGTTTCGAGTTGCGGGTAGAAATGCATCGCGCGATCCACATCCGGATCGGTGCCGCGGCGGTAGGCGCCGAGGCGAATGAGTTCGGCCATGTTTTCGTAGGTCGCCATGAAACGACGGGCGACGGTGATGAGTTGGTTTTCAAACTCGTTGTTCGCATCCGGTAGCATCCGCGAGACGGATTTGAGGATGTTGATCGCGGGGTAGCGGCCACGTTGGGCGATCTCGCGGTCGAGCACGATGTGACCGTCGAGAATCCCGCGCACGGCATCGGCGATGGGTTCGTTGGTGTCGTCACCTTCCACCAGCACCGAGAAGAGGCCGGTGATGGAGCCACCGCCAGGCACACCAGGGCCCGCGCGTTCGAGCAGTTTGGGTAACTCGGAGAATACGGTTGGTGTATAGCCTTTGGTGGTTGGCGGTTCACCGGCAGATAAGCCGATTTCGCGTTGCGCCATGGCGAAGCGGGTGACGGAATCCATCAAGCACAGCACGTTTTGCTGCTGATCGCGGAAATATTCGGCGATGGCGAGGGTAGTGTAAGCTGCTTGGCGGCGCATCAATGCAGATTCCGAGGAGGTCGCGACGACGACGATGGAGCGTTTTAGCCCCTCCTCGCCCAGATCGTCCTCGATGAATTCTTGCACCTCACGGCCGCGTTCGCCGACAAGGCCGATGACGTTGACATCCGCCTGCGAATAACGCGCGAGCATGGACATCAAGATGGATTTACCAACGCCGGAGCCAGCGAAAATGCCAAGGCGCTGTCCGCGGCAACAGGTGAGGAAAGTGTTGATGGCGCGGATGCCAAGATCAAGTTTGCCTGCGACGCGGGCGCGACTTGAAGCGGCGAGCGGTGTGCCGCGTAGCAGATAGGGAATGCCGCCTTTCGTGAGTGGGCCTTTGCCATCGATCGGGTTGCCCATGGCATCGACAATGCGGCCAAGCCAGCCGGGAGAGGGTTCGATGGAGGACGCAGAAGCAACCAGGGTGACCTTGGCGCCGAGGCCGACACCTTCGACCGAGCCAAATGGCATCAGCAATGCGACTTGCTCGCGGAAACCGACGACTTCGCACAGCACTTCATGCTCGGGGGAAAGCGCCCCTTGCACCACGCAGCGCGCGCCGACGGAGAGGGCTTGCTCGATGCCCGAACATTCGATGAGCAACCCTTTGACCGCTACCACACGCCCCGTCAACGACAGGGTCGGGATACGCTCAAGCTCTTGCAGTAAATGCAGGCGGTTGGTGGTCATGCAGGAAGGATACCAGAATAGGCCATGCTATGCCAGCATTGGCTATTCTCCGCGGCGGCGGGGCCGGGAGTTCATTGCTTCCCTCGCCTGATCTAGGGCTTGATGCGCGGTTTTGACCGTTTTGAGCAAGCCAATCATTGAGTCTTCGGGGTGGGAAGCGGCATCGATATTATCGGTCTTTTTGATCAGTTCATGCGCGCGGGCACCCTCAAGGACGTCTTCAAATTTAGTCAAAAAATCCGCGTGATTGAGGCGATCGTAAGGCGTAAGTCTCTCCGAATCGGTCAGTGTCATCATTGGATAACCCATACCTAATGTCTTTGCCTTTTCTGCTACTGCCGTCCAGGCGCTTTTATAATGACCCAACGCCTGGCTATAGTTAGCTTTCAATTCTTTATCCGTGGGCGTATGCAGCGCGGCAGTTGCTCTTTTTTGTTCTAGCTTAGCGGCGACTTGCCTCATGATCTCAATGCGACCTACAGGAGGAAGCGTTTCCGAAGCAACTTTAGCGAACCTTTGATCGACTTTTCGAATGGCAGAACCTACAGCTTTTTCCACTGCATGGTCCGGCGTGTCTTGTATGATTAGAGCATGAGTAACGGCCGTGCAGAATAATTCCGTTCTTAATGAGAATGATGGATTGCTGCTATCCATGGCCATATGGTGCGAACGTCGCAAAAACTCTACCAGCTCGGCAGCACGTGGGATGGTAATGTTTGATTCTGTCGTAACGCCGCTTTGTCGACCACTCATATGGCTAAGCCGGACAAGAACGATGTCTCTGAAGTTACTCTTTAACTTATTTACATCGCCAAACTCTTCTTCACGTCCTTGCGTGTAATGATCAATATCATCATATCCATCTTCAATAAGTTTCCTAACACTGATGGTTTGACCATTGGCAGTTTTGCTATTGGATCGGCGTGGCATAAGATTCCATACAATTTAAAAATAACTAATACACTTTGGTAATAGAGTGTTGAAGCCTGAATTGTAGCGTCATCTCGGTTAAAAGTTCGTGAAGATGCCGTCGCCGCAGCTTCTTAGCCACGGTTCGCTTGTAAATACTTAAAATCCCCTTAATAGTTAAAATTCTAGTTGAATGGGGAGATGGTTAATAGTATATTAACTTTCGGTACGCAGGGGCCATGCCTTTGATTCTCAGGGGATCTGGGGTTTGGCGTTAAGATGTACGTTACAAGAACTATAAACCACGCAACCAGGGGGCCTTATGCGCGTATTACTCGTCGAGGATGATCCATCCACCGCCAAGGCGATTGAGCTATCGCTCGCCTCTGAAGGCATTATTTGCGACACGACCGAGCTCGGCGAAGAAGGCCTCGAGATCGGGAAGCTCTATGATTACGATATTATCATCCTTGACCTCATGCTGCCGGATATCGATGGGTATGAAGTGCTGCGCCGGTTCCGCGCGGCGAAAATCAATACACCGATTTTGATTCTCTCCGGCCTCTCTGGCCCCGATCAGAAAATCAAAGGCCTCGGTTATGGGGCGGATGATTACCTCACCAAACCCTTTAACAAAGGTGAGCTAATCGCCCGTATTCAAGCGATTGTTCGCCGTAGCAAGGGCCATAGCGAGTCGATCATTCGCACGGGCAAGTTGCTGGTGAATCTCGACACGCGCTCGATTGAAGTCGATGGTAAGCCATTGCATTTGACCAGCAAAGAATATGGCATCATGGAACTGCTTTCGTTGCGTAAGGGTTCGACCCTGACGAAAGAGATGTTCCTGAACCATCTCTATGGTGGGATCGATGAACCGGAACTCAAGATTATTGACGTATTCGTTTGTAAACTCCGCAAAAAATTACAGGATGCGTCGGGCGGGGAGAACTATATCGAAACCGTCTGGGGCCGTGGCTATGTGCTGAAGGATCCTGACGCGCCATTGGAGCTTTCGCCAAAGGAAGCGAAGCGACGGAAAGTCGCTGAAGAAGTTTAAACGAAAAAGGCGGGGAAATTTCCCGCCTTTTTTATATCCGATTTTACCGTTCGCCGTTAAGCCAGCGTAAACAACCCGCGATATTGTTCCATCGGCTTGAGCTTGGTGGTGAGGCCGAAAGTGGTCTCCGAACCGCCGAGGAAGAGGTAGCCTGGGGGATTGAGAAGTGCGACCATGCGGTCCATGACGTCGCCTTTGGTTTTCTCATCGAAATAGATCAGCACGTTGCGGCAGAAGATGATGTCAAACCGCCCGAGACTTGCGAACGAGGTCAGTAAATTGGCGGGAGCGAATTTGACCATCGCCTTCATGACATCATTAATTTCCCACATATTGCCAGGGCGTTGGGTGAAGTATTTCATCAGCATGGTGATGGGTAGGCCGCGTTGCACTTCGAACTGGCTATAGGTTCCCTCGCGAGCGCGTTCGAGCACTTTCTCAGCAAGGTCGGTCGCGACGATTTCGGTGCGCAGATTGGGGTGGCGAATGGCTTCTTCTTTCAACGTCATCGCGATGGAG
>JBGAJE010000109.1:0-5921 GCA_044225085.1 Rickettsiales bacterium
AATTTAGAACTTAAACAGGAGCGTGACCGCAATGAGCAGTTAAAAGTCGAAGCCGCTCGATTGGAAACAAAAATGGCCGAACAATCCAAAACACACGATGAAAAAATCGCGGCACTGACTCAGCTTCGAGGTGAAATCGATAGCGGTTTGGCGCTAATAACAAATAAGGCGCTCGAAGATAACCGCAGTAAATTTTTTGAGTTGGCAGGGAAGGAAATTAGCCCACTACAAGAGGTGTTAAAAAAATATAAAGAAGAAATCGATGCTTTGGAAAAGACGCGTGCAGGCGCGCATGGGGCGTTGTCGGCGGAACTAAAAATGGTAATCGACACTCAAAATGCCGTACGAACAGAAACATCCAAGCTTGTAAATGCCTTGAAATCTGCTCCCAAAACACGCGGTCGTTGGGGAGAGCAGACATTACGCAATGTACTCGAGCTTGCAGGACTGAGTCAGCATTGCGACTTTACCACCGAAGAATCATTCTCTCGTGATGGAGATTTGATGCGCCCTGACGTTATCGTCAATCTTCCTGGTGGAAGAAGCTTAGTGATCGACGCTAAGACATCACTTTCCGGCTATCTCGATGCCGTAGATGCAACAGATGATATCGAGCGAGAAAAATGCCTTGCTGCGCATGTGAGACACGTGCGCACGCATGTCACCCAATTGGCTGACAAGGCCTATTGGGATCGACTGACTGTAACGCCAGATTTTGTAGTAATGTTCATTCCTGGTGACAATTTTTTTACTGCTGCCATCGAACGTGACCCCAACCTATTTGAAGAGGCTGCCCAAAAGAAAGTGGTAATCGTAACCCCCGCTACACTGATCGCGCTTGCAAAGGCTGTTGCTTATGGCTGGCGCCAAGAAAAAGTCGCAGAGAATGCTAAGAAGGTCCACGAACTCGGACGCGATCTCTACAAACGCTTGGCTACGATGAGTGAACATATCGTAAAATGTGGCAAAGCATTGAGCACTTCAGTGGGGCACTATAATAGTCTTGTGGGAAGTTTAGAACGGAATGTGATGCCTCAAGCACGCAAATTTAATGAGCTTGAAGTAGAGGGTACAAAGTCCGAGATCGATGTCATCGAACCTATAGATCAAGAAACTAGGACTTTACAACTTGGTCGCGATCTCACTGAAATCGCAGCTCCTATTGTCACAGAAGACGCAGCCTAATAACTCACCCGCGCACTCAACGCCGCGCTGAGCGTGCCGTCATCCATATAATCCAGCTCGCCACCCATCGGTAATCCGTGCGCTAAACGCGTGATCGTCACCGGCAGTCCGTGCAAACGTTCGGCGACATAATGCGCGGTCGTCTGCCCCGCGACGGTGGCGGAGAGTGCGAGGATGATTTCCCGCACCGCGCCGGATTGCACCCGCGCGATGAGTGGTTCGATGCGCAGCGCATCCGGTCCGCGGCCATCGATGGCCGAAAGCGTGCCGCCGAGCACATGGTAGCGGCCGCGGAAGGCGCGGGAACGTTCCATCGCCCACACATCGGCGACATCCTCGACGAGGCAGATCAATGCAGCATCGCGCGCACTATCGCTGCAAATATCGCACGGGTCGGTTTCATCGAGCTGCCCACAAATCGTGCAGGTTTTGACATGTTCCAGCGCGGCGCCCAGCGCTGCCACCAACGTCGGAATCCGCTGCGCGCGCTGGCGCAATAAATTCAGCGCCAACCGCCGCGCTGAACGCGGGCCCACGCCCGGCAATTTGGCCAGTTCGTTGATGAGGCGTTCGATGGTGGAGGTGGACATTAGAAAGGAAGCTTCATGCCTGCAGGCAGGTTCAGCCCACCCGTCAGCGCACCCATCGCGTCCGCCATCGCAGCGTCGGCCTTATCCTTCGCATCGCGGTGGGCAGCGATGATGAGATCTTCGAGCATCTCCTTTTCATCGGCATTCAGCAAAGTGGGCTCGAGCGCGATTTTCACCATATGGCCTTTGCCCGTCAGCGTCACCCTCACCGCGCCTGCGCCTGAGTTACCTTCGAACTCGCGCTGCTCCATATCCGCCTGCAGATTGCCGAGTTTGGCCTGCATCTCTTGCGCCTGCTTGAGCATTTTCTGGATGTTCATGGTCGTCTCCTTACAAATGATTCACTGCCCAATAGCTAGCAGATGCTTCGCTTTCAGGCCCGCTTTAATTTTTGCGATGAACACATCCGCGGCAGGTTTGGGGTCTGCGTCACTGCAATAAGGTGAAACCTCGCTGACTGCGATAGATAGGACGCGCCCATTATCCTCGGTTTCTATCGTCGCGCCATACTCGGCGGCATTATCATATCCACCAATCCTCATAAAGCCTTTGTCTTTGCCGACTTCGAAAGCATGAACATCGTTAAACCATGCCCCTCCGGTTACGCGTTCCGTTTTCATTTCGTTGGAAGCGGTGCGGACTATTTCAAAAACGAGAGGCATGTCAGCATGATCAGCGAGAGTTATTTTTTCGCGATATGCATCCGGAAAAACACATTGCATGCAGCCGCTGCAGAGTAGCAAAGCGCTAACAAAACTAAGGCGGCGCAATGAAATCAACTGCCACATACTATGATTTCTTCGGCGTGAAATCCACCACCACTGCATCCGGGAAGGCAGCAAGCACAGCCTGGACTTTAGGATGGCTTGCAGCGTAATCACGCGCTTGTTTCAGTGCGGCGTTGCGTTGTTCACGGATGGTGGGCTCACCCTCGGCAGTTTCATTGAAAACGAGGTTCCAGCGGCTGCCGGTCCATTCCGCGAGGCGGCGATTGATGCGTGCCGGCACATCCGCACCGATATGCGAAATAGGTTTCACTTCAATACGCCCCGCTTCAAAAGCAACCAATCGCATATCATTGATCAATGCTGCTACAAGAATCGGCTCGCGGCGCTGTTCGAATAGCTCCACCACCTCGAGAAAACTATGCAGCTCCACCGTCGGCAGCGGTTCGATTTTCTGCGCGGTTGCCGTGGCAGTAACCGGCGAAGTACTGCGTGCGACGGGTGCAGCATGCGTCGCCATTACCGTCGCGTTCGCAGGGGCGCTGGAATGCACAGACGCATGGCTAACAGCTTGAGCGCTGCCACCGGTGCTAGCACTGCGTGCAGCAGGCGACGGACCAGGTGAAGATGCAGGTATTGCACCACCGCTTTGCACCGCGCGCACGAGCTCAGCCGGTGTCGGCAATGCGGCTGCGTAGCCGAGGCGCACAAGAATCATCTCAAGCGTCGCGCTTGCATGCGCAGCGTGGCGCATTTCATCCGCGCCCTTCGTCAAAATTTGCCAAGCGCGAGTGAGGGCAGGGATGGAAAGATTCGCGGCCATCTCCTTCGCCAGCGTCTGTTCGGCGGGCGAGTAATTAAGGTTATTCGCCAGCGCCGGCGCCACCACAATGCGCGTGAGATAATGGGTGATGTCGAGCAAATCCGACAGCAACATCGCCGGATCCGCACCCTGTTGATGCAGCCGCTGCGCATCGGCCAGTGCCTCTTCCGCCTGGCCACTGAAAATCTTCCCAATCAAACGGAATGTTTGCGTTTTATCGGCGAGTCCCAGCATATCACGCACAGACTCGGCATTGATGGAGACATTACCCGCAGCATCCGTATGCATCGCGATGGCCTGATCGAGCAGCGAGAGTGAATCGCGCACGGAGCCTTCGGCGGCAGCGGCAATCAGCGTCGCGCAATCTTCCGGCAGAGCAATGGATTCTTTCGTCGCGACGTTGATGAGATGCTGCGCGAGCTCGTCCATCTCCACGCGTTTCAAATCAAACTTTTGGCAGCGCGAAATAATCGTGACGGGGATTTTGCGAATCTCCGTCGTCGCAAAAATGAACTTCACATGCGGCGGCGGCTCCTCGAGCGTTTTCAAGATCGCGTTAAACGCGCTCTTGGAAAGCATGTGAACCTCATCGATGATGTAAACTTTGTAGCGTGCCGAGACGGGGGCATATTGCACCGAATCAATCAAATCGCGCATGTTATCGACGCCGGTATTACTCGCCGCATCCATCTCGATCACATCGACATGCCGATCCTCCGCAATCGCGATGCAGTTGGGGCAGACGCCGCAGGGGGTCGTCGTTGCTTCGCCTTGCCCATCCGGCCCGATGCAGTTCAGCCCGCGCGCGATGATGCGCGCCGTGGTGGTTTTGCCGATGCCACGAATGCCGGTGAGAATAAACGCATGCGCGATGCGGCCGGAGGCAAACGCGTTGGTGAGCGTGCGCACCAACACTTCCTGACCAATAAGATCAGCAAACGTCTGCGGGCGATATTTACGAGCGAGGACTCTATACATGTGTTAATAATTAGAAGGATCAAATGGGGGAGTCGAGCGCGGAATCAGGGTTATACACGCCTTACTGTAAGATTTATGCGCGCCGGACGGGCTTTGCCCGTTTTAGCGCATGCAATTCACCCAAAGCAAAGTACAGCGAGGCGAAGCCGAGTGACTTTGCTTTGATAAACTAGGTGGCTGACGGACGACCCGGTGCGTATTTCGATACGGTTGCTGCCTCTCGGCCCTGGCCGGGTTTTCAAAAAACACCGCCCGCCGCCAGCCGAGGCGGAATCTAAGGAGAGGTCAGGGTAATTGCAAGGGGAACAAAGGGAGGTGGAGGAAGAGGGGAAAGCGCGGCCCATAAGGCTGCGTTATTCCTCTCCTCCTCCGGAACGCACTCAAGCATCAGGCAGGTCCTTCATTTGGCGCTGCTCTTGCTGCCGACGGCAGCGAGAACGATCAACGCCAGGAGCGCTGGCACGCCGCCTGTTGCGACAACGGCAACTCCTCCAACAACAGCCGTACTGGCCTTCAAGGGAGCCTCCATTATTATGTGCACCCAACTTTTGCGAGCTGGGTAAGGGTTCAGGGAACACGGCTGCGTCCCTGTAGCTAAGTCGAAAGGCACGGCAAAATGTCGTATCTATTCTCCTTTTATTGCAAAACGTCGTGATGATGCCGAAAGAACACGATTTTGCCTAGGGGTCTGGGCCAAATTTCACAAAACTGTCATAATCCTTAACACCATGCGTCTAACGCTTGTTTTGCACGGGCTTGGCTGCTAAATTAACCACCCAATAGACCCTGCTTATCCACAGGGCGAACCCACGCGTCGGCAAGGCAACCGAGAAGGACGTCAAGATGGTGGGAAGAATTATCGCGGCTATCCCCATGCCGCCATTTGTTAAACGCCGCACCGGCGAACTCACTGCCTTTGCGCTGGCAACCGCGGGCGGCCTGCTGCTCGTCGCGCTCGCGACCTATCACTCGGGCGACCCGTCCTATAACCGCCTATCGGATGTGCCGCCGCGCAACGCACTCGGCTATTTCGGTGCCACGATTGCCGATCTGCTTAAGCAAACCACCGGTTGGATGAGCATGCTCTTCGTGTTCGCCGGCTTTGGTTGGGCTTGGCGCCTGATTTTGAAGGATGAATCGATCCGCCTCGCCTGGCGCGTCATCGCGCTGATTTTCGCCCTCATTACCGGCTCTACGCTGCTCGCACTGCTCGGCGCCTCCACCAAATTTGCCTTCTTGCATGAGGCCAGCGGCGCGATCGGCATCGTCGTTGCGATGAAGCTTGTACCGCTGCTTGGCGTTTGGGGAGCGACTGCCCTATCACTCGTAGTGTTCCTTGCCGCCATGCCACTCGCCCTTGGTCTTAAATTCCATGAATGGGTCGCCATTGGCGTTGTGCTACGCGCCACCGGTCAATATATCGGCCAAGGCATCGGCACCGTTTACGACCTCCTTCGCCGCCCGCATGACGCCTATGCCGAAGATGAAGAGGACGACGAAGAAATCGAAGATGAAGAAGACGATGACCTCCTCCTCGAGGACGAAGAGGAAGATGGCGAAGAAGGCGTAATGATGGGACCACGCATCGCCGTCAAACCCAAGCGCATCGAAGCGAAGAAA
>JBGAJE010000110.1:0-5657 GCA_044225085.1 Rickettsiales bacterium
CCGTGGGCAGAATGTTGGTATTCTGCGTACTGCGCACAATATTTCTACCGGATTGCCGCCGGATGACAGATCACCAAGCCGTGCCAGTTGGCAAGAGCGGCGTGAGAGAGATCCCGAAGGTAGGAACTTTATTAGATGGGGCTAATCTCGTACTAAGCCGCCCCCGGTACGCCCTTACTCGTCGAATACTCAAAATGCAGTGCCACATCCGGGTGGATGTGTTTGTGGATGGCGTGGGCGGCTTGGGCGGCTTCGGAGAAGCCGCAGAGGATGAGTTTGAGTTTGTGCGGGTAGGTCGCGATGTCGCCGATGGCGAAGATGCCGGGCTCGCTGGTCGCGAGTGTGCCTGCTTCGACGGTGATGTGATTCATGGTGAGGTTGAGGCCCCAATTGGCGAGTGGGCCGAGTTCCATCGAGAGGCCGAAAAAGGCGAGCAGGCGATCGGCCTGGATTTCGCGGATTGCGCCATCCATCGATTTTAGCGCAACGGTGCGCAGTTGGTTACCATCGCCGGCGAGGGATTCGAGTTGGTAGGGGATCACCATTTCGATTTTGCCCGCGGCAGCGAGGGATTGCATTTTACTGACGGTCTCCGGCATCGCGCGGAATTTGTCACGGCGGTGGACCATGTAGATTTTCTTCGCGACTTCGGCGAGCGAGACGGCCCAATCCACCGCGCTATCGCCACCACCGGCGATGACGAGTGTTTGATCACGGAAATCTTCGCGGCGGGCGACCATGTAGTGGATGCTGGTGCCTTCGAATTGCTCGATGTTCGCAAGTGGCGGACGGTTGGGGCCGAATGCGCCGCATCCGGCGGCGATGATGATGGCTTTGGCGGTGATGACGGTGCCTTTGTTGGTTGTCAGTTGCCAATCGCCGTTCGGCAGTTTTTTGAGGGTGGTGACTTGCTCGCCCAATACATACTGCGGATTGAACGGGACGGCTTGGGCTTGCAGATGCTTGATCAGATCCTGCGCATCGACACTGGGGAAGCCGGGAATGTCGTAAATCGGCTTTTCAGGGTAGAGGGCGCTGCACTGGCCGCCGGCGGCGGGGAGGGCATCGATCACGATAGATTGCATTTTAAGCATTCCGAGCTCGAACACCGCAAACAGGCCCACTGGCCCGGCGCCGATGATGGCGACGTCTGTTGTTAGGCCTGTGCTGCTTTGCGAGACGGTCATTTGACGAACGGGCTTAATTCATGGATACTGAGGAAACAACAAAAAACGGCTTGGCAGCCCAATTCCACCCCCGGCCGTTCGGCCCGTCTCGAGGTTGCTGCATGCAGGAAGATCACCATTATCCGTGGGAATCGCACTACCCGAAGGGCCTGAATTGGCGCGAAGGGTTCCACGGCAAGCCCCTTTATTTGCTGCTTGATGGTGCAGCGCGGCGGTGGCCGGAGCGGGTGGCACTCGATTTCTTTGGGAAGACGTATACCTATGCGCGGCTTAAGGAGATGGTCGATCGCATCGCGCGGGGGATGCAGGGGCTTGGCATTGGTAAGGGAACGCGCGTCGGCCTGTTCATGCCCAACTGCCCGCAATATGTGATGACCTATTATGCGGCGCTGAAAGTGGGCGCGACGGTGGTGAATTTCAACCCGCTTTATTCGCACCACGAGATTGATCACCAGATCAAAGACGCGCATGTCGAGATCATGGTAACAGTGAATTTACGGATGACGTATAACAAGCTTGAGCCGTTCATTGGCACGAGCCATGTGCGCAAAATCATCATCTGTAAATTTGAAGAAGCGATGCCGATGACCAAGCGTGCGTTGTTCGTTGCCGCAAAGCAGAAGGACATCGCGCACCCGCCGCATGATAGTTACCATGTGTTTTTGAATGACCTACTGGAGTCACCTGATTTAGTGGTGCCACCGAATATCCTGCCGGATTCGCATATCGCGGTGCTGCAATATACGGGCGGGACAACGGGTGTGCCGAAGGGCGCGATGCTGACGCATAGCAACCTCTACATCAACACGCTGCAATGTACGCGATGGATGCAGGGGTTGGAGCCTGGCAATGAGATTATGCTGGCGGTGATTCCGTTCTTCCATGTGTTCGCGATGACAGTGGCGCTGAATCTTGCGATTGCCAACGGGCATACTATTATCATTCACCCGAAGTTCGACATCAAACATGTGCTGACGGATATTCAGACGAAGAAGCCGACCTTGATGCCGGGCGTGTCGACGCTTTATGCCACCATCAATAACGCGCGCAATATTGCGCAGTATGATTTATCGAGCATTAAAATGTGCATCAGCGGTGGTGGACCATTGCCGGTGGAGGTGAAAGAGAAATTTGAAGAGCTCACGGGGTGCGTGCTGGTGGAAGGTTATGGCCTTACCGAATCCTCGCCGGTAACGCATTGCAACCCGCTGCAGGGGCAAAACAAGACGGGCTCCATCGGCTTGCCGCTGCCAGGCACGTTGGTAGAGATTATCGATAAGGAAGACCGCACGACAATGATGAAGACAGGTGAGATCGGCGAAGTTTGCATCCGTGGACCGCAGGTGATGATGGGTTACCTTAATCGGCCGGATGAGACGGATAATGTCATCCGCAACGGGCGGCTACATACGGGTGATTTGGGCTATGTCGATGCGGACGGGTATTTCTATATCGTCGACCGGCTGAAGGAGATGATCATCGTCGGTGGCTATAACGTCTATCCGCGCAATGTGGAGGAAGTGATGTATACTCACCCCTGCATTGCGGAATGTGCGGTGGTGGGGCTCACGCACCCAACGCGTGGGCAAATGATCAAGGCCTATATGGTGCTCAAGGAAGGATCCACATTTGATGAGGCTGAGATGAAAACCTATCTGCGTGACCGGATGTCCGCTTATGCTGTGCCGCATGCGTTTGAGGTGCGCACCAGCCTACCCAAAAGCGCGATTGGGAAGATTCTCAAGAAAGAACTCGTCGCCGAAGAAAAGACAAAGCACTAGAAGAGATATTCGACCTTCGCGCCTGCTTGCCAGCGTGTGTTGCGTGGCTCCAGCGTGCCAGTAGTGAAATCCGGATCGGAATCATCAACATCCCAATAGCGGAAGAAGGGGCCGAACTGCCAACCTCTGCCTTCCGGGGATATTTTGCCCATCATCAACTCGCCGCGAACGCCGATACCGCTGAAGAGCGTTTGGCGGCTTTCGGCAGTGTCACCCAAAATCAGATTCGTACGAGACTCAACATGGCCGTAGAGGAGCGGATCAAGCTCGAGGTTGGGGGTAAATGTCCAGCCGTTGTTTGCTTTGTAAACGTAGGTCGCGCCAATGGGCATATAGAGTTGGAAGATGCGGCGGTCATAGGTGCCGGGGATGGCATCATCCTTGAAGTAATCGAGGAAGTAGCGGGTACCAAGACCGCTGTAAATTTTGAGGGTGTTGCCTCTGCCGGGAACTTGCCAACCGGCCAGCATACGCCCATCGAGTTCCCAATCAGGCGAGTTATCAATCTCACCACTGTTTGATTTGTAATGTGATTTACCGAAGGAAACTCTGCCCTCTAGGCCGCTATACCAGGAGCTACTGTAATAATGTTCCCAGGCTCCATCGATAGAGCCGTAGATGGTGTTGACCTTAAGATCGGGGAATGTGTCGGGCTCTTCGTAGTGATCGTAGAACGCATCGACGCCGACGCGGAAATGGTCGCTGTGGGTGTTATAGGATTGAGGCGGTTGGTAGACTTGATATGGCATCGCCGCGGGTTCTGCTGCCGCATAGGTAGGGGCGGGCGGCACGACGAAGCTATTGGCGGGCTGCGGCGCATAAGCGGCAGTTGGCGCAGCGTAAGTGGTTGTCATCGGCGCGCCACCGGCGGTTGGCTGGTAGCTTGCAACGGGTTGTGGCGCGGCGGGTGGCGGGGTGTAGGTTGGCGGCTGTACGTAAACAGGTGGCGGGGTGTAGGCTTGAGCAGTCACCGGTTGTGGAGTGGGAGCCGCAAAATGCATCGCTGGCGACACGGTATAATGCGGTTGGTTCGTGCTATCGAACGGGTGAGTGGTCGGCGCCTCGCGATGCACATGAGTGTTGTGGGGCTTTGGAGTGGGCTGGACCGCTGCCGGGTCACTGCTGCCGTCATCTGCGCCCGCGAATGGGTCCCATGCTTGGGCGGCGGAGGCAAAACTCATTGCGCAAGTGATGCTGAGTAGCAATTTGAGAGATTTTTTCGTGACCATGCCCATGCCCCTTAATTTTTCTTAGGCTCATTTGTAGCGGATTGGCGGGGCTGGTAAAGAAGAAAAAGGGTTGAGGGGGCCTAAAATAAGCACTTTTCAATCGGGCAGGGGTGGCGTATCAGAGGGCATCACAACTTATAGGACTTGTTATGCCTGCTACTGCTAAAGCTTCCAGCTTCACCGACTACAAAGTCGCCGATATCAGCCTTGCCCCGTGGGGCCGTCGCGAAATCACCATCGCGGAAACTGAAATGCCCGGCCTGATGTCGTTACGCCGCGAATACGGCAAAAGCCAGCCGCTGAAAGGCGCCCGCATCGTGGGCTGCCTGCATATGACGATTCAAACCTCAGTGCTGATCGAGACGCTGACGGCGCTTGGGGCGGAAGTGCGCTGGAGCAGCTGCAATATTTTCTCGACGCAGGATCAAGCTGCGGCTGCAACGGCCGCTCTTGGTGTGCCGGTGTTTGCCTGGAAAGGCGAGACGGAAGAGGAATATGAGTGGTGCATCGAGCAAACCATCACCGGCCCGAATGGCTGGACGCCGAATATGATTCTCGATGATGGTGGGGATTTGACGCGTATCATCCACGAAAAATATCCTCATTTGCTGAAAGATATCCGCGGCGTGTCGGAGGAAACGACGACGGGCGTGCACCGCCTGCTTGAGATGGAAAAAGAAGGCAAACTCGGCGTGCCGGCGTTCAACGTGAATGACTCGGTGACCAAGTCGAAATTCGATAACCTCTATGGCTGCCGTGAGTCGCTGCTCGATGGGATCAAGCAAGCGACCAACGTGATGATCGCAGGTAAGACTGCGGTGGTATGCGGCTATGGCGACGTGGGCAAAGGCTGTGCGGCCGCGCTGCGTGGCATGGGTGCAAAAGTGGTCGTCACTGAGATCGATCCCATCTGCGCACTGCAAGCGGCGATGGAAGGTTACAGCGTCGACACGATGGAAGAGTTCGCAAGCCAAGCGGATATTTTTGTGACTACGACCGGCAATAAAGACATCATCACGCTCGAGCATATGCGTGCGATGAAAGACCGTGCGATTGTGTGCAATATCGGGCACTTCGATACCGAGATTCAGGTCGCCGCGTTGCGCAACATGAAATGGCATGAAGTGAAGCCGCAAGTGGATGAAATCGAGTTCCCGGATGGTAAGCGGATCATCCTGCTCGCCCAGGGCCGCCTTGTGAACCTCGGCTGCGCGAATGGTCACCCGAGCTTCGTGATGAGCTCGAGCTTTACCAACCAGGTGCTCGCGCAAATCGAGCTTTGGACTAACCACAAAGCCTATGGCAAAAAAGTTTACGTGCTGCCGAAGCATCTCGACGAGAAGGTTGCCGAACTCCACCTTGCCCGCGTCGGCGCCAAGCTGACCAAACTCTCCAAGGAGCAGGCGGATTACCTCGGCGTGCCGGTGAATGGGCCGTTCAAGAAGGATTGGTATCGGTAC
>JBGAJE010000111.1:0-5625 GCA_044225085.1 Rickettsiales bacterium
GCCCCAACATCGCCGCCAAAATCAGCGCCCCAATCAGCGCACGTAACACAAACTCATCCATGCTGATGCCCCGCATGATCATGATGCGTGTGCGGATAAGCCTCATCCCCCAACCCATGCGCATGGGTGTGATGGTGATGATAAAGCGCGAGCTGATTCGCCAACTCATCCCCAAACAATGCGCGGAAGGATGCATCGCCACCCACTTGCTGCGGCGTGCCTTCACAGCACACATGATGGTTGAGGCAAATCACCCGCTCGGTCGATGCCATCACCACATAAAGATCATGACTCACCATCAATACCGCGAAGCCAAGCTCCTCGCTGAGGCGCTTGAGCAAACGATAGAGCTCACCCTGCCCCGCAATATCCACACCCTGCGTCGGCTCATCGAGCACCAAAATCTGCGGTGCATGCAACAACGCACGCAGCAGTAACACCCGTCGCAGCTCACCACCCGATAAACTATGCAGCGACGATCCCATCAAATCCGCCACATCAAGCTTCGCTGCCAGCGCAGGCTGAAGCGTTCCATAAAGCGCCAGAAAACTCGCCACCGTCAGCGGCATACTTGGTTGTACCCGAAATTGCTGCGGCACATACCCAATCCGTAAATCCGGCGCACGGATGACCTCACCATAATCCGCCGCCTCAAGCCCGAGCAGGCACTTGAGCAACGTCGTCTTCCCCGCGCCGTTCGGGCCTACGATGGTAACAATCTCCCCCGCCCGAATCGCGAAACTCACCTCATGCAGTATCTCACGACCACCATAGAACTTGCACAAGCCTCGCGCCTCCAGTAGAGGCGGAGGCGAGGAAGCACCCGATGCGTCGATTGGTTTCATACCTAGCTGTGATAGCGGCAATGCTACTAGTTCCGCAAGCAGGCTCTGCAGGCGAGCAATCGCCCAAGCTGCTAGTGACGGTGCCCGTCCTCGCCCCCTATGTCGACGCGCTGACGCACGGTATCGGCCAGGTGCAAAGTTTGCTGCGCCCCGGGCAAGACCCACACAGCTTCGCCCTCAGCCCGTCCCAAGCTCAAATGCTCGACAGCGCACAAATCCTCATCGTCCCCGATCTCAGCATGAACCCCATGCTTGCCCGCCTGCTCGCCAAAAACCCACGCCTGCACGTCATCGAGCTCAGTAAGCTCGAAGGTGCCGATCCCCTCCCCTACGCCACCGAGAATCCCTGGATCTCCGCCGTCAAAACCGCCGGCCAGGAAAAAGACGACGACGATCAGGACAAAAAAGACAAAAGCGATAAAAAGCCCTCCACTTCCAAAAAACCGACCACTGACCCCCATCTCTGGCTCGACCCTGAACGCATGGCCGCCCTCGCCAAACCGCTCGCCGAAGCCATCGCCGAAACCACCCCCGGCAACCGCTCCGCCTTACTCATCAACGCCGACAATCTCGCCACCCATCTGCGGCAGGATGTCATCCCCGCGATGAAAATCTTGCTCACTCCGCGTGAAAAACCCTTCCGCCTAGCGAATAAAACGCTTGTGCCCTTCATCACCTACCATGCCGCCTACCAATATTTCCTTGCCCGCTTCGGCATCGCCGACCACGGTCAAATGGTCGTCCGCCCCGAGGATTACATGGGCGCCAAATCGCTCGATACCCTGCTAACCACCGCCAAAACCATCGATATCACCTGCGTGATCGCCGAGTCCGATACCTCGCTCGTTAAGCGCATCGCGACCCTCTCCAACGCCAAAATCGTCATCCTCAGCCCCGAGCAAAATATCGAGCGCAGCGAGGTTCCCTCTTTCACCTGGATGCAAAACGATTACGACCGCTTCCTCTACAAAACCGCCAAAACCTTTGGGGATTGCTTATAAAAACCGACTTTCAGAACCGGCCGTCAATTGTGACAGTTCTGTGAAATTTAGTGCAAAATCAGAAGATTGTTTTGTTGTGCAGCGCCGCAAGTGCTAATTTATAAGCATGACTCACTATATAAATCAGCGGCCGAATGCACCAATTCACGCCATCGAATTCGCGATGGTGGATGGCATGCCAACATGTTTTTTCCACCTCGCACCCGGCAATACCCGCGCCGATGTTGAATCCGCCCTCACCCGCGCAAACATCCATCAAACCATCCTCAGCGAAGCAAAGATGGGTGATCACGCACTCATTGTCACTCAAGGCAACATCGCGCCCGAGCAAGTGCTAAGCGCCTTCGCCGCGCAAGGTGAACAATTCGTCACCCCGCCCGCCCCCGAGAAAAAATTCAACCCCTGGGCATGGCGCGCCATCACCAGCATCGTCGGCCAATCGCTGCAGATGGTATCGAGCTTCACCAGCAGCGGTGCAAAAGCAGATCGCAGCGCCGTGTTCGGCTTTGCCTCGCTAAACCTAATTGCTAACTTCATCAACTACGTCTTTGGCGCACAAAAGAAAAACGACCCCCACCAAACACGGATGTTGAAAGAGCATTTCAACGCCGCCATCGCGCCCGAGCTCACCCCTGGCACCGCGCTACCTAACCCTGATGAAACGCAGCTGGGCAAATACGCCAATCTCGAACCCCAAAAAACACCCGGCCAAAAACTTTACGATGTCGTGCAAAAATACTCCGTCAGCGGCGGCGAAATCGGCCTGCGCACGCTGGGCTCCGTCTCACTCGCCTTCCCACTCAACCAATGGAAAAACGCTGCCACCGCCATGAAGGAAAGCGGCAGTCTCGGCGAGCGTATCGGCAAAGCCTTCAGAGCCACCCGCAACTCCAACTTAAAAACCTTCAATGTCGGCCTCGCGATGCTGACCGGCAAATTCGTTTCCTTCCTCGCTAAGGAACCCGATCCCTATAACCCACAGCCACCCTCACTCATCGACCGCATCCGCGAAAAAGTAATGTTCAAACTCAGCTCCGTCATCGAAGGTGGCGCGGCAACTTACATGGCCGTCGACCGTTTCAAAAACCAGAAAATCGAACTTGGCGGCAAGCAATATGCCGACCATTTCGGCGGCTGGGGCAACGTCGTGTTCGTCGGCGGCTACGCGGTACGCTACTTCGCCCCGTATGGTTCACTCGAGGTTAACATGCCCGAGCTCTACACCCACATCGCCGACGGCATCGCCAAACTTCCGCCCGAAAAAATACCTGGCATGCTCGCGCAAGCCGCCATCGACCTCAAACAGCATTTCATCAATAAACCACTCGAAGTCTCCACGCTTTACGCCGAGCTTGCCGCCACCTTAAAAAACCACCACGGCATCGACCTAACACCTGCGACGACTACGGCCCAAACCCCTATTGCCGCCAATATACCCGAGCGCCCAGAACCAAAGACGCAGCTCGTTGCTCACCACGAGCGCATTGAAAAACACGCGCCCGAAATGGCCATAACTTCAATCTAACTTCTAGAGAAACATCCCGCGAATAAACGCAAACCGCGGCGATTGCTTGATGCGATCCCACGCCACTTCATGGTCGCCGAGCAGCGTCATCCCAAACGCTACGGAAATTGCCAGCACCATCCCAAGCGATAACAGCACTCCGATCAGGAAATAAATCGGCGATGCAATCGCCGGCACAACCGACATATAAAACCCGCCGAGGTGAAACCCCACCGAAGCCAACACCAACAACATCAACACCGTAAATTTCTCGCGCGCGATGGCAATGAGCAAGCCCATGCACAAAATCGCCCCGAGAATAAAATACCGCAACGCCGGCTCATGCTCCACATCCAGCACTAGTAATCCACCCACCATAATCATTACCGCAAACGCCACTGGCAGCAGCACTAGCCCGTCCCGCGGCAGCAATGCGGCACACACGCCGACAAACATCAACATCACCAGCACCGTCGCATGGTCAAGCGGGGCGGCAAAGCCAATGCTAATCCCCGCGCTCGCCGCAGCCGATGGCTGCGCGATCAAAAACGGCAACGCCCCCAGCACAAACAGCGCCACAGTGAAAATAATGAAACGTCGACTCGACATGGCGCCAGTCTAACCCAGCGGAGGAAAACTGCCACAAAAAAGCTGCACGCCCCAACGATCTGCTCTATGGGTGAGCCATGCGTTTTTTATTGCCCAGCATCTTGCTTGTTTTGGCCACATTCGGCATCGCCACCGCCGAAGACGCCGTGCCCCATGCCGATCCCAAACCAAACCTCACCATTCTTGCCGATGAAAATTTGATGCTCCCAGCCGCCCAATTCGCGCGGGCCTACGCAAAAACCAACGGCACCCCACTCACGGTCGTTCTCAAAAACGCCGCTAATGCGGAAAGCCAAATTCTTCAAGGCCTCGAGGCGCATTTGCTGCTCACCTCCAACCACACGATGATCGGGCACCTCGCCGATCAGGGCCTCACCGATGTCAGCAGCACCAAGCCCATCGCCCGCACGCAACTAGCCCTCGTCGCCGCGCATGATTTGAGTAAGGAAGGCGTGCTCGCCAAACGCATTTCCTTCGCCGCATTGCTTAATGCCACTCCCAATATGCCGGTCTATGTCAACGACCCCGCGACACCCGAAGGCTCCCGCGCCGCCACGCTGATGAAAGGCTTCGAGTTTTCCGACACGCTCGCCACCCGCGCCGTCGTAAAATCCTCGCGCGAGGAAGTGCTGGATAGCGTCCGCGAAGGCAATGGCCTCGGCCTCATGCTCGCCGCCGATGCTGTCAGCGAGCCCGATATCACTGTCATCAGCCTATTGCCGGAAAGTATTAGTACCCCAGTGACCTATGAAGTCGTTGTCCTCGCCAGCGAATCGATGGGCGATGCGCGGCAGCTTGCCACCTTCCTGCAAAGCCCCAAAGCCCAAGAAATCTTCGCCCATTTCGGCTTTCAACCGGCGGAATGATTTTTGTCATTCCTGCGAAGGCAGGAATCCAGCGTGCGCAGCACACTAAAAATTAAGCAAGCGCACTCTTTAAATCCGCGATCAAGTCATCGGCATTTTCAATACCAACCGAAAGGCGAATCAACCCGTCAACAATACCCAAGCTCGCACGAGTCTCCGCAGGAATCGTCGCATGCGTCATAATCGCAGGATGTTCGATGAGGCTTTCAATGCCACCCAAACTCTCTGCCAGCGTGAAAACTTCACAACGCTTCAGCATCTGCGTCGCAGGTTTGAGGCCGCCATTGATAACCGCACTCACCATGCCGCCGAAGCCCTGCATCTGTTTCTTGGCAAGCGCATGCTGCGCGTGGCTCGCAAGGCCCGGATAAATCACTCGCTCGATAGCGGGATGCGCGGCAAGAAACTCCGCTACCTTCAGTGCATTCGCGCAGTGGCGCTCCATCCGCAACCCAAGCGTCTTCACCCCCCGATGGGCAAGAAAACTATCAAACGGGCTCGCAATACCACCCGTCGCATTTTGCAGAAAGCCAAGTTTCTCACGGATTTCAGCATTCGCGCCCGCAACCGCAATGCCGCCGATAATATCCGAATGGCCATTGAGATATTTAGTGGCGGAATGAACTACCACATCAAACCCATAAGAAATGGGACGCTGCACATAAGGCGTCGCAAAGGTGTTATCCGCAACACTGATGAGTTTATGTTTGCGCGCAATGGCGGCAGTTTGCTCGAGATCAACGAGCTTGAGCAGCGGATTAGTAGGCGTCTCAACCCAAATCATCCGCGTATTGGGGCGA
>JBGAJE010000112.1:0-5615 GCA_044225085.1 Rickettsiales bacterium
GCCGACGACGCAAAACGTGCAGTATGGAAATAGCGCATCGGTGGCGCCATATGGGTACACCATCACGAGTGGTGATTATCTCAGTGCAGCAGACCGGACGAATGACACTGTGACTGGTGCATTAACCGGTACGACCAACTATGCTGTCGGCAATAACGCGGGCGGGACGTATTTCATTAACTATGCGTCGGGCACACTGGCTTCGGCGATGGGTTATGGTTTTACCTATGCGAATAACGCGACGGGTGTGAACGTCACTCAGCGCGCGATTACCATCACCGCGGGAAATCAAAGCCAAACCTATGGTGATAGCCATACGTTGACGGGGGGCTATAGCCTTACCGGTGGGTCGATGTATAGTAGCGAGGCGATTACCGGTGGTATCAGCCTCAGCACGGATGCGACGGATAGCGGGAGCGGTAATTGGAATTATCGCTCGACGCCGTGGGCGATTATGGCGAGCGGCACGGCGACAGGTACGGGTGGCTTCAACGCCAGCAACTACAACATTACCTATGTGAATGGTGCGCTGACGATCCTTAAGAAGGCACTGACGGTAACGGTGGCGGATCAAACGATGAATGCGGGCGATCCGGTGCCGTCGAGCAGCCTCGGTTATAGTGGGTTTGTCACGGGTGAGAATGCTAGCTTCCTGACGACTATCCCGACTATTCATTCTGCGCGTAGCTCAGCATTTTTTGGTGGGACTTATGCCAATAACTACACTGCTTCGGGGGGTGTTGCTAACAACTACAGCTTTACCTACATCGCAGGTAATCTCGTGGTGATCGGTACGGCGGTTCCTACGAATGCAGTGCCGCCAACGGTTGAAGTCAAATCGCAAGATGGCATTATCGCGCCCTCATTGACGGTTAATCCAGTGGGAC
Organism: Rickettsiales bacterium; assembly: GCA_044225085.1. Classification (GTDB taxonomy): domain Bacteria; phylum Pseudomonadota; class Alphaproteobacteria; order Rickettsiales; family UBA3002; genus QFOX01. The sequence goes on from JBGAJE010000112.1 coordinate 888, forward strand.
CATTCATCCTCACGCCGCCACCGGCTGATAATACTAAGGATGTCTCCTCGCATCATAGCAGCCAGGAACATCCGAATGATGATAGTACCAATCATCCGACACGTAGCAATGCGCAGGTAAATATGTCGAATTCTGGCCGCCTGCTCAGGATCGATCCGGGCCTGGCGGATTATCTCGGTATTTCGCAAGAATATATGGATATCTAGTGCGGTAGTACCGCAGGGAATGGTGGGTCCGGGAAGAGTTGAACTTCCGACCTCACGCTTATCAGGCGTGCGCTCTAACCACCTGAGCTACGAACCCATTCCTAAGCAAGAGGCGTGTCTTGTAGGCAGCGGGTGGTAGGTTGTCAAGGAGAAGCATGCGGGGCTAAGGGCGCCGGGCGCGTAGCCATAGGCTGCCTAGTAGGGCAGAAAGTAGGGAGCCCCCAAGTACACCAAGCGTTACAGCCGGTTGCAGCGATGCAGAGAAGGCCAGGCCGCCGAGGAATAGACTCATGGTAAAGCCGATGCCGGCAAGGATTGCGATGCCACCGACAATGGGCCAGCCCATGCCCGCGGGTATAGTGGCACTGGTCCACCGTGTGGCTGCCCAGGTGGCACCCATAATACCGATCGGTTTGCCCAGTACGAGTCCGGCCGCAATGGCTAGGGGAAGTTGAGCGAATAAATCGTTCAAATGGAGGTCACGCATATCCAGCCCTGCATGAGTGAAGGCAAAAAGGGGCAGAATGGCAAAAGCCACGTAGGGGTGCAGGTGGGCGAGCAAGTCGGTCAGCAGGGCTGTACCGTCACGTCGGCGGCGAGGAATAAGGAGGCCCGTGATGACGCCTGCGACGGTGGGGTGGATGCCACCATGGTAAATGGCAAACCAGAGGGCCATGCCAAGCAGCAAGTAGGGCCATGCGCGGTCTATATGTAGGCGATTCAGTAACCAGAGTATGGCGGTGATGACTAACGCTGCAGCAAGAGGCAGCAGAGCCAGACCGGCGCTATAGAAAAAAGCGATGATGAGAATGGCGGCGAGATCATCGTAAATTGCGATGGCGAGGAGGAACATTTTAGCACTGTGAGGTATGGTTTTGCCTATTAGGCGGAGTACGCAAAGGGCAAATGCGATGTCGGTAGCAGTGGGAATCGCCCATCCGGCGCGGTATTCGGGTATGGTGTGGGTGATGGCGAGGTAAATAATGGCGGGGGTGATTACACCGCCGAGTGCGGCAAAGAGTGGAAGCGTTTTTTGTCCCGGCGCGGCGAGCGCACCATCGGTCATTTCGTGCTTAAGTTCCATGCCAACCAGGAAAAAGAAAATCGCCATCAAGATATCGGCGATGAAGTGGCTCGCGTTCATGCCAGGCAGCAAAGGATGCGTAATTAGGGCATAGTAATGCGTATCCCAAGGCGAATTTGCCAAGGCAAGCGCGAGTAGTGCAGCAAAAATCATGACCATGCCGCCCGCTGTTTCGGCGGCGAGAAAGTCAGATAAGGTGCGTAGAAGTTTCATGGATACAACTTAGCTATATGGTGTGTCGTTGGCCAGTATTAGGTCACTATGACGCGATTGCCGTGGGGGGCGTTGTCGATGCAAAGCCGCACGAACCATTCGGTGATGGATTCGGGGGTGGGAAGAGTTTCTGGATCTTCGGCCGGGAAGGCTTGAGCGCGCATTTTGCTGCGTACTACGCCGGGATCAATGATGTTCACGCGCACGTTGGTGGATTTCATCTCGGCGGCGTAGGTAAGGGTGAGGTGCTCGAGTGCGGATTTGCTTGCGGCATAGGGGCCCCAATAAGCGACGGGGGAAATAGCAGCGCCGGATGTCACCATCACGACGCGCCCAGCGTCGGACAGGCGCAATAGCGGATCGAGCGCGCGGATGAGGCGGTAATTGGCGATGGTGTTGATGGTGAATACGTCCTCTACTTCACTGGGGCTTGCATGGGCAACGGGTGCGAGGGAACCAAGTGTCGCGGCATTGCCGACGAGAATATCTAGTTTGCCAAACCGCTCGTAGATTTGTGCGCCGAGGGCATCGATCATATCCATTTGGCGCAAATCGAGCGGAACAATCGTCGCACTGCCACCGATAGCGCGGATGGCATCATCCACCTCCTCGAGCCCGCCGATGGTGCGGGCGGTGATGATGACTTTCGCGCCTTCTTGCGCGAAGCGTTTGGCCACCGCGGCGCCAATGCCGCGCGAAGCACCGGTGATGAGGGCGATTTTATTCTCTAAGCGTTTCATGGGACCAGATATAAGTGAGAAAAGATAAGAGGAGAATAAGAATTGAAAGCTGGCTAGGCCACTTCTTTTACGAACAAGTCTTTCTGGTTGTTAGTGAGGCCGGCGGTCATATCGGTGAGGGCGATGGGGTAATCACCGCTGAAGCAAGCGTCGCAATATTGCGGCATGTCGGCGTTGCGGCGGGCTTCGCCAACCGCACGGTAGAGACCGTCGATACTGAGGAAGGCAAGTGAATCGACACCAATGATTTTCGCCATTTCCGCGATTGTATGATTGGCGGCCATGAGCTGTGAGCGTTCGGGCGTGTCAACGCCATAGAAGCATGAGTGCGTAGTTGGCGGGCTTGCAATACGCATATGCACTTCGGCCGCGCCTGCTTCGCGCACCATGGTGACAATTTTTTTGCTGGTGGTGCCGCGTACAATGGAATCGTCCACTAGCACCACACGTTTGCCAGCAAGTAGTGCACTGTTGGCATTATGTTTAAGTTTGACGCCGAGATGGCGAACGGATTCAGAAGGCTCAATAAAGGTGCGGCCGACATAGTGATTGCGAATAATGCCAAGATCAAATGGTAGGCCGGATTGTTCGGCATAACCGATAGCAGCGGGAACGCCGGAATCAGGCACGGGGACGACAACATCGGCCTCCACATGGCTTTCGCGAGCGAGCTCGGCACCGATATGTTTGCGTACGGTGTAGACGCTTTTATCCTCCAGCACGCTATCGGGGCGGGCGAAATAGACATACTCGAAAATACAGAAGCGATGTGGCGTCGGGGCAAAAGGAAAGTGGCTATGCACGCCCGCTTCGTTGATGACGACCATTTCGCCGGCGGCCACATCACGCACATATTCCGCGCCGATGATGTCGAGGGCGCAAGTTTCTGAGGTGAGGATATGTGCGTCGCCCAATTTGCCGAGCACGAGTGGACGTACGCCATTAGGGTCGCGCACACCGATGAGGGCGGTGGCGGAGAGAATGACGAGTGAGTAAGCACCTTCGACTTGTTTGAGGGCATCGACCACGCGGTCTTCCACACTCGTGCCTTCGGAGAGGGCGACGAGATGGACGATGACTTCCGTATCCGACGTAGAGGCAAAAAGCGAACCGCGGGTGATGAGTTGGCGGCGTAGGCCCATTGCGTTGGTGAGGTTGCCGTTATGGGCCAGGGCGAACCCACCCAGTGCAAGGTCAGCATAAAAGGGCTGCACATTACGCAACAGTGTTTCGCCGGTGGTGGAATAACGGTTATGGCCGATGGCCATGCTGCCTGGGAGTTTGCCGATTACATCGTGCGAGCTAAAATTATCACCCACCAAACCTAGCGCGCGATGCGAAAAAAACTGACCAGCTTGGGCAGAGACGATGCCCGCGGCTTCTTGCCCACGATGCTGCAGGGCATGGAGGCCGAGTGCAGTATGAGCCGCCGCATCGGGCGTGCCGTAGATGCCGAAAACGCCGCATTCATCATTAAACTTATCGTACATTAGTGTTTCTCATCCATTTCGCGCATGCGTTTTTCGAGTTCTTCCATCGACGGTGTTGTTTGGTGCAGATTGACGCCACTAGGGCCTACTTGCGTATCTTCATGCGGGCGCGGAATTGAAATATCCGGTGCCTTCACGTCGATTTTTGCGACGCTGTTGAGGTAGCTCGGTGCGAATTCGGCGAGGTAGTTTGCCGCGGTGGCGACATACGGCCGGGTGATCGATTTTTTTACCCAATCAGGGTAGTCTTTCTCTGCGATGAGGATGGTCATCATATAATAGCCAATCGAGACAAGCAGCACACCGCGTGCGATGCCGAAAGTGAGGCCGATGAAGTTATCGATGAAGCCGATCTCCTGACCGGGTTTGACATATTTAAGGATGATGCCGCTGATGATGCAGACGAGTATGAATGCGGTGATGAAAACCACCAATGCGGTGAGGCCGCCGGCGATGCCTTTGTCAGAAATTTGCGCCTCGAAATAGGGGCGCACATGGGGGAAGGCGTAGAGGGTGATGAGAATTGCACCGATCCATGAGCCGAGGGAAAGCAACTCGCGCAGAAATCCACGGTAGAATGAGAGTAATGCGGAGAGGCCCACAATGATGGCCACAATCATATCGAACATGTTGAATGAGGTATGTACCATCGCGTCCTCCTAGCTGTGCGTTCACCCGTCTAACATGAAACGTACCAGCCCGTCCACATGGGTGACGCGTGTAATGTGGCTAGCGGCGATATTTTTCTCTGGTGAGCTCGCCGGGATGACGGCGCGGCTGAAACCAAGGGCTACGGCCTCTTTCAGCCGGGCATCGGTACGGCTGACGGCACGGATCTCGCCAGTGAGGCCGATTTCGCCGAAGGCAATGAGGCTTGTGGGCAAGGGTTTGTCGAGCAGTGCCGAGAGGAGGGCCATCGCAACCGCGACGTCTGCCGCCGGTTCATTGATTTTGAGGCCGCCAGCGACATTCAAAAATACTTCTTTATCCGAAAA
>JBGAJE010000113.1:0-5612 GCA_044225085.1 Rickettsiales bacterium
ATCTCATACGCAAGCGAGGTGCGTGCTTCGCCTAATTTCTCATAAAATGCCATCATCCCATCCACATCGAGGCAACAAACCATCTTCGGGTTGATGTGAAATCCAAGCCCGCCAAGCGCCTTCACCGAATCAAATTGCGTATCCGCAAGCGGCGCACTCAGCTCCCCCCAACCATAGACAAAATAGCTAAGCTTTCGCGCTGCAGTGATGCTTGAATCCAACTGCCGTAGCGACCCCGCCGCCGCATTGCGTGGATTGGCGAACAGCGGCTCATCCTCTTTTTCCCGCGCCGCGTTGAGCGCAATAAAATCGCGCTTATCCATATACACTTCACCCCGCACCTCGAGTACTTTCGGCGCATGCGAAAGCTTCTGCGGAAAGCCGGCGATGGTTTTGATATTCTCAGTGATATCTTCACCCACTTCGCCATCCCCCCGCGTCGCCGCCTGCGTGAGATGTCCATTTTCATACCGCGCGCTGAAGGAAAGCCCATCGATCTTCGGCTCGGCGACCACTTCCACCTGCGTATCCGCATCCAAATCCAAAAACCGCCGCACACGGGTGACGAACTCTTCCACATCCTCTCGCGCAAACGCATTGCCGAGTGAGAGCATCGGTACCGCGTGCTTCACTTTGCTGAATTTCTCCGCCGCCGCTGCCCCCACCTTCTGCGTTGGGCTATCTGCCGTCACTAAATCGGGAAATTGCTTCTCGAGTGCTTCCAACCGCAGACGCAGCTCGTCATATTCCGCATCGCTGATCGTCGGCGCATCGTGCTGATAATAGCGCTTATCATGCGTAATAATCTCCTTACGCAGATGCACTACTTCCTTCGCCGCCTGCGCACGGTTGATGGATTCCTTCGCCGCCATCACGCCGCTCCTTGCAGCATTTTCCCAGCCGCCTTGCGCGCTTCATCAGTGATCGTCGCACCCGATAACATTCGCGCGAGCTCCTCCATCCGCGCCACCGCATCCAGCGGCACCACACGCGTCGTCACCTGCTTGCTACCTTCCTTCGCGATGAATAAATGATGCCACGCCAACGCCGCCACCTGCGGCAAATGCGTCACCACAATCACCTGCGAATCCGCCGCGAGCTGCTTGAGTCGCAAGCCAATCGCTTCCGCCACCGCACCGCCCGTGCCCGTATCGATCTCATCAAAAATCGATGTCACCACATCCCCCGCATGCAGCACCACTTTCATGGCAAGCAACAAGCGCGATAACTCGCCGCCCGATGCCACCTTTGCCAACACTCCAAACGGCATGCCCGCATTCGTTGCGACCTCAAAACTCACTTGATGCATCCCCTGCGCTCCCCAGGCCGATGGCGGCAATTCACTCTGCACCACACGCAGCTGCGTGCTGCCCATCTTCAGCGGCTTGAGCTCCTTCATCAGTTCTTTGCTGAGCTTCTCCCCTGCCTTCACGCGCGCCTCATAAAGCGCCGTCGCCGCCGCGCGATAATCGCGCTCCGCCGCCGTCAATGCAGCCGCGACGCGCTTTTTCTCCGCTTCCAAATTTGTCAGCGTGCTAAGCTTCGCTTCGGATTCCGCCAACAACCCCGGCAAATTCTCCACCGCCAGATGATATTTCCGCGCCGCAGCACGCAATGCATGCAACCGATCTTCTGCCGCCTCAAGCGCCGCCGGATCTACATCCGCCGCAGCAAGCGCCCGCTCAATCGTTACGCTCAGCTCCTGCACTTCATTCTCAGCCCGCTCCAGCGTCGCCGCCATCGCCTCATCTGCCGCACTGGCTTTGGCAAGCAACTTCGCCACACGCCTGAGCATCAGCGCCACGCCATCCGATTCCGTCAGCATCACTTCCGCCTCGCGCAGCGCATCGAGCGATTGCGCCGCCACTTGCCCGCGCTTGCGGAGCTCGGCAAGCTGCTCCTCCTCGCCCGGCTGCGGGTTGAGTGCCCCTAATTCAGCCACTGTATCGCGCAACCACTGCTCTTCCCGTGCCGCTTCCTGCGCGCGCGCTTCAAGTGTCGCCGCTTCCGCGCTCGCCGCTTTCCACGCCATAAAATGCTTCTCCGCCGTCTTTAGCAACGCACCATGCCCACCAAACGCATCAAGCATCATCCGATGCGTTTTACTATCGAGCAACCCATGCTGATCATGCTGCCCATGCCGCGCGATGAGCAGTTCGCCAAGCTTGCGTAAGGTTGCCACACTCACCGGCGCATCATTCACAAACCCGCGCCCTTTGCCATCCGCACTCAGCGTCCGCCGCAAAATCAACGTGTCATCCGTCGCGAGTTGCTCGCCTGCGTTTCGCCCGCGCGCAACAAACTTGCATCTCCGCGTTCGCCGAGTACTAGCCCCAACGCATCAAGTAAAATCGATTTCCCTGCACCTGTTTCGCCGGTCAGCACATTCAGCCCCGCGCCAAACGGAATCTCCGCCGACTTGATCAGCAAAATGTTACGAATCGAAAGTTGCGTCAGCATCGCGCGCCGCTAAAGCTTCTTGAGGTATTTATCGAACACACCACTTTTTTCTTCCGGGCTCAAATTCCCCTGCATCATCTCGTAGCTGTATTTATACCAATCCGAACCGGGATAGTTATAACCGAGCACTGCTGCATATTTCTTCGCTTCCTCCACCACACCCAAGCGCAAATAGCACTCCACCAACCGGTGCAAAGCTTCCGGCGCATGGCTCGTGGTTTGGTAGTTGTCGACCACATATTTAAATCGCCGAATCGCCGCCGGATAATCCTGGTGCTTCTGATAATAGCGGCCAATCTCCATATCCTTGCCCGCCAAGTGATCGTCCGTGAGATCAAGCTTGATGCGTGCATCTTGTGCATAATCCGTATCCGGATAGCGCGCGATCACATCCTTAAGCGCATCCCGCGCGAGCTCGGTCATTTTCTGGTCCCGCCCCACATCCGAAATCTGCGTATAATAGCATAACGCCATCAGGTAATAGGCATAGGGCGTACTCGAATGGGTTGGATGCAGCTTCACAAACCGGTCAAGAATCGCGATCGCATCGTCAAACTGCCCACCCCGATAGCCGGAATAGGCCGCCATAATCTGTGCCCGCGTCGCCCATTCCGAATAGGGATGCTGCCGCTCCACCTCCTCGAAATCCTCGATCGCCTGCTTATAGGCCTTGCGCTGGAACGTTGCTTCCGCCTTGTTGTAAAGCACATCGACTGATTCGTTTTTCTCGGCGATTTTATCCGGATCGTCATCGTCGCTACCGCAAGCGGTAAGCACCAGCAGGGCCGAGGCGGCACCCATCATCAATAGAGCACGAAGCGAACTGGAACGCGAGGTCATACCCCCTTATAGCAGCGAAGTACTTGCGTGCAATCCCTACCCGCGCTATAGCGGCGCCGATGAAACGCTTATCCCCACAAAAAAATCCCCCCATCACCCTGCGCGAACTAAAACCGGCGGAAATCCCAAGCATGTTCCCGCTGATCCAGATTTTAAACCCTACCATGAGCAAAGCGCTTTTCACCCGCCGCATCAAATCCATGATGCCGCTGGGCTACCGTGCCGTCGCCGCTTTCGAGGGCAAGGAGATGGTCGCCGTCAGCGGTTTCTGGATCCGTACCCGCCTTTGGTGCGGTAAACAGCTTGATATGGATAATTTCGTGGTGAACCCAACTCTGCGCAGCAGCGGCCTCGGCAGCCGCATCGTGGAATGGATCGAAAAATTAGCGCTAAAAGAAAACTGCGAACTCATCGTGCTTGATAGCTACGTTCAAAGCCACCTCACCCACCGGTTCTATTTCCGTCAGGGCTTCTCAATCACGGGGTACCACTTAACCAAAGTACCAGGCACGAACGCCCCCTTCGTGCCCCATCGCAACAAGCAAATCTAGCGCTGCTAGCCAAGGCCAGCACACGAGATAATCGATCTAATGTCAGGTAAAGGGTTAAGCGACGAGCGCTTCCGCAGGCTCCGTACGCTCAACATGCATCGGCACATCGACCTCTGTATCGCCCATGATCCGATAATTCGCGGGATCGGCGAATAATGCGCGCAGCAGCTTGTTGTTCACCCCATGGCCTGGGCGCGCCGTACTCACTTTGCCCTGCAGCATTGCCCCTGCGAGGAAATAGTCACCCACGCAATCAAGCGCTTTGTGGCGCACGAACTCATCCGCATAACGCAAACCGCCTTCGTTTAAAATCGCGTCCTCGCCAACGACGATGGCATTATGCAGCGACCCGCCAAGCGCAAGGCCCATCGCGCGCATTTTCTCGACATCGCGTGCGAAACCAAACGTCCGCGCCCGTGCGAGCGATTGTTTAAACGTCGTATCCGAAAAATCATATTGCGCTTTTTGGCTGCGGATGAGCGGGTGGTTAAACGCAATCTCAATATCGAGCACAAAGCCGTTATGCGGCGCAATCACCGCCGTCGACCCACCATCTGTCACCGAAACTTCACGCAACACTTCAACCACGCGACGCAGCGCCCGCTGCTGCACACGGCCTGCACATTCGAGCAAAAACACGAACGGCTCCGACGAACCATCCATAATCGGCACTTCCGGCCCATCGAGTTCGATACGGGCATTATCAATCCCCGCACCCCACAGCGCCGCCATCACATGTTCAATGGTCGATACTGTTACACCATGGCTATTGGCAATCGTGGTGCCGAGTGTCGTTTCCACCACCGCGTCATATTTCGCAGCCACGCTGTTATGCGGCGAATCAATATCCTTACGCACAAACACAATGCCGCTATGCGGGCATGCCGGGCGGATGACCATATTCACCATATCGCCACTATGCAGCGACACACCAACGCAGCTCACTTCCGCTGCAACGGTGTGTTGGAAGAACGTTTCATCATCGAGAGTTTCGCGCGTGGTTTGCATGGCTACACCTTGTTCTTATTTTTCTAGCCTGCAATCTAGCGCCCCCACCCCCCAAAAAACAAATCACGCTTTATGACCGATTGTTACAAAGCAAAATAATCATAATATTTAATATATTTCAATATTTTAAATGAATAAGATTAAGCGCCTTACGAACTCGCTTCTACAATCGATTTTTGCACAAAAACAACCGCACAGCGAGATACCCGACAGTTGGCGTCAAAATGGTTGGGATGCTAGGAGCCTAGTGCGCACAAGGAGGGAGTGTAGCAGCGCTACATGACCGACTGAGCACACGTAGCGACGACGCAGACCAAGCGTTTTCACGCCAACTAGTTCGCTTGGCGGCGGAGGAAGGCCGGAATATCGTAAAACTCTTCCTCATCCCCCGTATGCGGTGCCGTGGCACGCACCTCAGCTTTGCGTTCGGTCGGTTCAGCGGCAACAGGGCGAATCGCCGGCATCGAGGCCCGCCCCGATCCCGCAATGCTTTTGCCCACATTTGCAAGGCGGTTGAACAACCCCTTGCCACTGGCAGAACCGTCTTCTTCCTCTTCAAACTCAGGCGTGCTCGTCGCAAACAACGTGCGCTGCTGCGGCACTTCTGCCCGCGGGCTCATGAATAACGGACCAGCTTCCGCCGGACTTGCGTGGCCAACCGTCGCCGTACGCGGGGCAGCGTTAGAGGCCATCCGCATCGCCTGTTCCATTTGCACAGCTTGGATGGTGCTCGCCGCCGCTTGCTGCTGCGCG
>JBGAJE010000114.1:0-5650 GCA_044225085.1 Rickettsiales bacterium
GTGATTCTGTCGGGCATGCTTGGTAATGGGCTGGAGTGGTATGATTATGCACTCTATGGCCATATGTCGATTATCTTCGCTAAGCTGTTTTTCCCGACGGGTAATCAGAGCCATAATCTTATTCTGACGCTGCTGATTTTTGCGGTTGGGTTTATTTCGCGGCCGCTGGGGGCGATTTTATTTGGACGGATTGGTGATAAATATGGGCGCAAAAAGGCGCTGGTGACCTCGATGATTTTGATGGCGGTGCCGACGGGTTGCATCGGCCTGTTGCCGACTTATGAGATGGTGGGCATGGCAGCGCCTATTATGTTGTTGCTGATTCGTGTGCTGCAGGGGCTGTCGCTCGGCGGGGCGTATTCGGGCTCGATTTCCTATGTGGTGGAGCACGCGCCGGCAGATCGACGCTCGACCGTCGGTAGCGTGATTAAGGTGAGCCTTGTGATTGGGTTTTTGTTGGGTTCGCTGGTATCGACCTTTATTGCATCGGTGTTGAGTCCGGAAGCGTTCCATAGCTGGGGATGGCGCTTGCCATTCTTTGTGGGCGTGTTGATTGGGGTGGTGGGGTATTACATCCGCCATCACGGTGAGGAGAGCCCGGTTTATGAACAAGCGAAGAAGGACGGGGCGCTTTCGGCAAACCCGGTGCGCGATACATTCGTGCGCTATCCGACGAAGATTTTGATGGCGTTTATGTCGTATCTGTTCGTGACGATTCCGTTTTATATCATCGCGATTTATATGATTGCTTATAGCAAAAACCATCTGGGTTTGAGCGAAAGCCAGGCGTTGACGATCAACTCGGTGGCGATGGCGTCGATGCTGGTGCTGATTTATCCGGCAGCGCGGATGGGGGATAAAATTGGGCGGCGGCCGGTGTTGCTTTCGGCCATTATTGCGATGATGCTGTTTACCTACCCTGGCTTCATGCTGATGCAGCATGGGCTGACGACGGCGATTGGGGCGGATGGTGCGTTGAGCATTATCACCCCGTCGAATTTTTATTATGTGCTGGTTGCGCAGTGCGGGATGGCGATGATTTTGGGCTGGTATCTCGCCACGATCCCGGCGGCGTTGGTGGAGATGTTCCCCACCAATATCCGTTATACGGGGATGAGCTTGGCCTATAATATTTGTGCGATTGTGGGTGGGTTTACGCCGTCGCTGGCTGAGTATTTGATTGGGAAGACGCTGAGCAATATGTCCATTATGTGGCTGATGTTTGGCGCTGGGTTCTTCTCTTTCGTGGCGCTTTACCTTTACAAAGATCGCTGGAAAGACCCGCTGCCGGAATGCTAGGCGGCCGATTCTTATTTGTCATCCCTGCGAAGGCAGGGATCTAAGGCCTCCTGAAACATGAGATTCCTGCTTTCGCAGGAATGACACATTGAAAACCGAAATAAAAAGGGGCAGCAAAAGCTGCCCCTTAGTTTTTTATAGGAGATGATTAGGAACTAGCGACCGGCGCCTGCGCCTGCAAGCTCCATATCGCGTTGGTCACGTTGCTGAACACCGCGTGCGTTAGGTCCTGGACCAGTGTTGTTGCCCATGGCGGCGTAAACGAGACCGGTAACTGCTGCGACACCAGCACCGACGGCGCCGACTTTACCCCAGCGTACGGCACCGAGTTCCATTTTCCCAATTTTAGCGATCTTCTCGACATTGCCGGCGGCTTTCTCGAGCTCTTTTGCTTTGAAGCCTTCAGTAACTGTAAATTGTTCCTTGAAGAAACCCGCACCCTTTTTAGCAGTAGACTCTGTGCCCTTCGCTAACGGAGATGCCGCAGCTGCGGTAGAGATGCTGCTTAACGAGCTCTTCAGGCCGGAAACTTTTTCCAGCACGGCTTTATCCGCGTGGTTATCAATCAATTCATAGAGGTGATGTTGAATTTTGGGATTCTTGTTCACCAATTCATTGAACGCCTTGATGTCCGCATCGAGCGCCGTTTTGGTAGCGCCAAGGCCAAAACCCATGCGGCTACTTTCAATGGTTCTCGTGCTTGCTGCGATACGATCAAGCAATGGGCCAGCTTGGCCTTTTGCTGCAGTGATTTCTGCTTTTACTTTGGTGATCGCAGCAGCATAGTCGACTGGTGCGGCTGCAGTACCTGAAACTACAACTCGTGGGCCAGCATTCAGTGCTGCTTTCGCTGCAGGCTCTACACGATCAAAGATTTCTGCACCGTGTTTTCTGATGAGGTTCTCTACTGATTCCTGGGTAATGTTTTTAGCATCTACCAATGCCTTAATATCCGTATGCACGCCATTGATGCGCGAAACGGTTTTTTGGATCTCAATAAACTTCACGCCCAATTTAGTTTCGTCGGCCAAAACAGCGTGCTCAGCTCCAGTAAGCAAATTCACAGCGTTGGGGTCTTTTACAAGGCAATCTTCGATAGTTGCACGATTGGCTGCCGTAATCGGAGTTGTCTGAGCCAGTATCGCTTTAATTTGACCTGCATTTGTAATAGCTTCACCTATCTGGGTCATCGCTGCAGGATTTTTAGTTCTAGCGAAGCCAGCGACCTGACCAAACATTTCGATGGCTTCTGTAGAATGACCAGGCGTTTCGCTGAATACTTTGAATCCATCGGCCAGCGCTTGAACTGCCGCTTTCTCTTCTTTGCTTCCTGCCGCTACAGCAGTGGTAACGCCTGCTTCCCTAATTTCAAAGACAGGTGCGGCTCCCGATGCAGCAGTGTTTACATAAGCGTAAGTTTTGCCATCGGCTGCAGTAACTGAAAGTTCATGCGTCGGGCTGAATTGAATCGTCATGGATATCTCCTATAAATTTTGTTCCATGGTTCAGTTCTAACCTATTTTATTATCGAGAAGTGTGAAGATTGTGTGACAACTGGGGGTTAGGGGTTGGGAGCTGGGATCTTGTTAGGAAAAATGGCGAAAATACTTGGATTTTTGAATGTTATGAGGATGTCTCGTCATTCCCGCTCCTCTTATAAAAGAGGTTGAAAAAGGGGACTTGTCGATGGCGCAAAGCGGGGGATGGCCCCTCATCCTGACCTTCTCACCCGAGGGGAGAAGGGATTAGACGCGTTCGACGCTTTGGACGACGTCTTTTGCCCTCAGGCTCGCGATGATGTTGTTTAGGTGGCGGGCGTTTTTGACTTCAACGTCGATGAGGATATCGAAGAAATCGGTGCTGCGGTTGGTGATTTTGAGGTTGCTGATGTTGCCTTCATCTTTCGCGATGACGTTGGCGACGCTGGCCAGTGCCGCGGTTTCGTGGCTGAGGCTGACGCGTAGGCGGCCGATGAAGAGTTCGTCTTGCCCGCTGGCGTCCCATGCGACATCGATCCATTTCTCAGGGCTTTCGGCGAAGTTTTCTAGCGTGTCGCAATCCATGGTGTGGATGGTGATACCTTTGCCGGTAGCGACAATGCCCACGATTTTATCGCCCGGAATGGGGTGGCAGCAGCCCGCATAATGAATCGCCATGCCGGGGATGAGGCCTTTGATCGGCATCGGCACGGATTTTTTTTGTTTCTTTTTAAGGCTGATAATGTCGAACGGGTTTTTGACGCCGTGGGATTCGGATTTGCGGGTGTGGAAGACCGCGTCATAGACCTGGTTGCGGTTGATGATCCCCTCGCCCACCTCGGCGAATAGGTCATCTACATGTTTCTTTTTGAAAACGGCGAGTGCGGGTTCGAGTGCTTTATCGGTCAGCTCCTGGCCTTCTTGTTTGAAGGTTTTGGCAAGGATGGCTTTGCCGAGGGTGACATATTCATCCCGCTGCTGGTCGCGAATGTAGCGGCGAATTTCGGATTTTGCTTTGCCGGTGACGACGAAGCGCTCCCATGTCGGGCTCGGCGTTTGGGTTTTGGCGGTGATAATTTCGACCTGATCGCCGTTTTTTAACGTGTGTTTCAGCGGCACAATGCGGCCGTTTACCTTGGCGCCGACGCAGGTGAAGCCCACGCCGGAATGCCGGCGAAGGCGAAATCTACCGGGGTGGGAGCTGCGCGGAGGTGATGATGTCGCCTTTGGGGGTGAAGCTGAAGACCTGCCGCAGTACACTGCTTGGTGTTCTCGAGGAATCTTTCAAATGGATTGCTCGAGGATTTCGATGTCGCGTACCCAGCGGTATTGCTTGCCTGCGCTGGCTGATGTCCTGCCCTTGTTTGTAGCCCCAGTGGGCGGCGATCCCGTATTCGGCGATTTCGTTCATTTCTTCGCTGCGGATCTGCACCTCGATACGCTGTTGCTGCGGGCCGATGACGGCGGTGTGGATGGATTGGTATCCGTTGGCTTTTGGTGTCGAGATATAGTCCTTAAAGTGACCGGGGATGGTGTGGTATTTCTCGTGAATGAGGCCGAGGATGTGGTAGCACTCCGCCACGTTGTGAGTGATGATGCGGAAGCCGACGATATCGGCCAATTGCTCGAAGGTGACGCCTTTGCTCTCCATTTTTTTCCAAATGGAATAGGGTTTTTTCTCGCGGCCGAAGATTTTGATATCCTTGAGGCCGCCGGCAACGGCGAGCTCGCGCAGAATGTCTTCTACGCGCTGGACTTGGGTTTTGCCTTGCTTGCGCAAGAATTCGAGGCGTTTGATGATGGATTCGCGTGCTTCGGGGAATAGCTCCTTGAAGGCGAGATCTTGAAGCTCCTCTTTCATGCGGCGCATGCCGATGCGTTCGGCGAGGGCGGCATAGATTTCGAGGGTTTCGCGGGCGATGCGTTGGCGTTTTTCGGGTTTTGGGATGTAGTGGAGCGTCTCCATGTTGTGGAGGCGGTCAGCGAGTTTTACCATCAGCACCCGCAAATCCTGCGCCATGGCGAGCACGAGTTTACGGAAGTTTTCGGCCTGTTTGCTGGATTCGGACTTGATTTCGAGGCGGTTTAGTTTGGTGACGCCATCCACCAGGCCGCGGATTTCCTTGCCGAAGAGTTGTTCGATTTCGTCCAGCGTCGCGTCGGTATCCTCCACCGTATCATGCAGAAGGGCCGTTATGATGGAGGCTGTATCCAGCCGGTATTGGGTTAGTTTATAGGCAACCTCGACCGGGTGGGAGAAATAGGGGTCCCCACTCGCCCGCTTTTGGGCACCGTGTTTTTGCATGGCGTAGACATAGGCGCGGTTGAGGGCTTCCTCGTCCGCGTCCGTATCATAGGCGCGGATTTTCTCCACGAGCTCCATTTGTCGGATCATGGCTATAATATAGCACTGTGCAGTGCAGCGAGCTAGGGGCGTTTGGGCCTTAAGGCCAGAAAATACACGATTTCAATGGGCTGTCGCCCAGGAGTGACTAGTCTTCGACTTCGATATTCTCTTCGACGAAGCTCATGCCAGCGCCTGGCTGTTGCTCGACGAAATGCGCGTCGGCGTTGAAAGCTTCCTGAATATCGGTGTTGTTGAGGGTGTAGCTGGCGAGGTTTTCTTCCTCGTCGCTGCCATCGAACGTATCGAAACCTGATTTTTTCTGGAAGTTTTGCACGATTTCTTCCTGCACCAGCTTGGCGTCGATGGTTTTATCGGCGATTTCGCGGAGGCTCACTACGGCGTCCTTGTCGTTGTCGCGATCGATCGTCAGCGGCATGCCCGAACTGATCTGCTTCGCGCGCTGTGCGGCGGTTACCACCAGATCAAAGCGGTTCGGGATGGTGAGGATGCAATCTTCAACAGTAAC
>JBGAJE010000115.1:0-5414 GCA_044225085.1 Rickettsiales bacterium
ATCAGCGTATGGGTTCTGGATTGCCATGGTGTACTCCTACTTTATTTTGGTGACGCACCACCTCCTGCAGGCAGCGTGTTGCGATGCAATATAGACCTGTCGATTGGGCTTGTCAAGGATATGTTGCGGTGCAATATATTTAGGCCGATAATTCGCGAGAACGCTGGGCAGCAGCCGCTGTCACGGATTTGATCAACGCATTAAATTTCGATGATGTAAGAACGGCGAGCGCGGCCTCGGTGGTGCCGCCGGGGCTCGTAACATTGCGGCGTAAGGTAGCCGGATCATCCGGCGATTCGGCAGCGAGTTGGGCAGCGCCGACCATAGTTTGGCGCACGAGTTGGCGGGCGATTTCGGGCGACAAACCTTGGCCAATGGCGGCCGCTTCGAGCGCTTCCATCAGCGCAAATAAATAGGCGGGGCCGGAGCCGGAAATGGCGGTGGCCGCATGGAGTAAATCTTCGTTCTCCACCCAGGTGAATTCGCCGACCGCTTGAAAAAGCTCTTCCACGTGCGCGCGATCATCCTGGCTTACGTTCGGGCTGAAACCGACAGTCATACTTTGCCCAATTAGGGCTGGTAAATTTGGCATGGTGCGCACGGCGCGCGGGGAGATTTGCTGCAGCGCAGCATGAGTGATGCCGGCCATGATGGAGATGACGAGCGCGTTCCTAACCGCATGGGTTTTTAGCTCAGTGACTAAGCCCAAAAATTGCTGGGGCTTGATGGCGAGGACAAGGATAGGATCGTGCGGTGCGCCGGCGAGTGAAGCATGGGTAATGATACCAAATTCGGTGAGTTCATCTCGACGTGCGGGGTCTTTTTCCACAACATGAATGGGCGCTAACCGTGCCGTATGCCAACGCACCGCAAGTGCGCCGCCCATTTTGCCGCCGCCGAGAATGAGAATGGGTTGATCGGAGTTCATATGCCTTGGTTATCGCGCCCCATGGCCTAGGCGTCAAGCGCCCTGCCCGCTAGCGCTTGAAATAATTGTAGATGGTTTTGGCGATGGTTTTGGAAATGCCGGGGACATTTTCCAATTCCGCGAGAGTGGCTGTTTCCACACCCGCACGAGACCCGAAATGTTCGAGCAATGCCCGTTTGCGGGTGGCGCCGATGCCGGGAATATCGTCCAGCGCAGAGGTGGTGAGTGAGGCCGAACGCTTTTTACGGTGTCGGCCGATGGCAAATCGATGCGCCTCATCGCGTAGGCGCTGGAGGTAATGCAATAGCGGATCGTTGATGGGGAGCTGGAACGGCTCGCGCCCGGGCATGTGAAACCATTCGCGCCCAGCATTGCGATCTTCGCCTTTGGCGATGGCAACTAAGGTCAGGCCTTGGACGCCGATTTCTTGCAATGCCTCCTGCACCGCGTGGAGCTGGCCCAGGCCGCCATCGATGAGCACAAGGTCGGGGTAGGAAACATCGTGTGCGGCATCTGAATCGTCGGCTGGAGTTGTGCTCTCTTGGGTTGTGGCGCCTTTGAATCGCCGCCGAAATACTTCGCGCATCATGGCGTAGTCGTCGCCGGGGACGGTGTTTGCATCTTTGATGTTGAAAGTTCGATAGCTACGTTTGTCGAATCCATCAGGCGTGGCAACGATGAACGCGCCAAGCGCATGGCGGCCCATGATGTGGCTGTTGTCGTAGACCTCAATGCGTTTGGGCGGGTGCGGCAGTGCGAATAATTCCTGCAGCTTTACTAGGTTCGCACGCACGCTGGCTTGCTCCATTTCTGCACGGGCAAGGGCGGCATCGGCCTGCGCGAACGCGTTCGTGATCAGGGTTTTCTTGTCGCCTTTTTGCGGTTCGCGGATGGTGATTTTTTGCTGCATTTGGAGGGTAAGCGCTTCGGCGAGCAGTGCGCAATCTTGCGGCTCGATGTTCACGAGCACCTCTGGAGGCGGGGTGTGGGATTGATAGAATTGCGCCAGGAAGGCGGCCATGACTTCGGCATCCGTCGCTTCCGCTTCATGGCGCGGATGGAAGGATTGATGGCCGAAATTACTGCCCTGACGGAAGAAGAACACTTGCACCACGCTTTTGCCGCCGCGGCGCGCGAGAGCGATCACATCGGCATCATCAAGCCCGGCGGTGCGTAGGCCTTGTTCTTGCTGCACTTGGGTGAGGGCACGGATGCGGTCGCGCAGCAGGGCAGCAGTTTCGTAGTCTTGTGCGGCGGAGGCTTTGTTCATTTCCGCAACCAGCGCATCCTGCACATCGCGATGTTTGCCGTGCAGAAAATCACGCGCACGGGTGATGGCATCGCCATAATCCTGCTCGCTGATATAGCCGACGCAGGGGGCTGAGCAGCGCTTGATTTGATATTGCAGACAGGGGCGCGTGCGGTTTTTGAAAACCGTATCGGCACAGGGGCGGAGGAGGAAAATTTTTTGTAGAATCACCATGGTTTCATTCAATGCACCAACGCTGGCGAAGGGGCCGAAATATTCACCTGGCGCCGTTTGCGCGCCGCGATGTTTGGCGAGGCGCGGATAGGGATGGTCACTCCCCAGATGCAAATAGGGGAAAGATTTGTCGTCTTTCAAAAGGATGTTGTAATGCGGGCGGTAACGGCGGATGAAATTTGCCTCCACCAGCAGGGCTTCGGCTTCGCTTTGGGTGATAGTGATCTCGACCTGCGCCACTTGCTCGACCATGCGCATGATACGCGTCGATAGATCGCGCGCCAGGGCATAGCTCGTTACCCGTTTATGGAGATCTTTCGCCTTGCCAACGTAAAGCATTTTGCCTTTTGCGTCGGTCATGCGATAGACGCCGGGCAGGTGCGGGATATCCTTTAACGCCACACGGATTGCCTCCGTCCCAATGTGGGTCGGTAGCTTGCCGGGTTGCATGAGTTCGTGGGTGAAGGCCATGATAGATCGTGAGTCGTTAGTGGTTAGCTAAAGATAGGTGGCGGGTAGTCTCAAAGCCAGTAATAACCCCAAAAAGCGCGGCTCAGGATCCACCGCGCCCCCTACTATCCACGGAACCTGTGGATAAGTCTTGGTGTAAGTCATCGATGGTATCTCGTCATCGATGGTATCTCGCAAATGGCGCAAATGAAGGGGGTGTAAGGATTTGCCCCTTTTTTGAGCAATCGTTTTAAGTGGCTGATTTTTATATAATATCATCTCATAAATGTATTGAATTCCATTAATAGCCCATAAAAATGGGTGCGGTGATTAGGCAACAGTGCAACCACTTAGCGAATGTAGATAACTATTCACGCCATCCTACTGATAATTAGGCTTCGGGGTCAGGCGGAAACGGGGCGGCGAGTCATCAGTCCCATGCCGTTGCCTAGGGAGATCGTCTGGCCTGTGACACCGGGGCTTGCCAATAAGAAATCCACCGCCGCGCATACTTCATCGAGCGAGCCGGTGCGTTTTAGTGGAGCGCGAGCAGCAAGGCGCTCGAACAGTGCATCATCCTCTCCTTGGCCTTGTAAGGTGGGGGCAAGCGCAATGACATTGGCGCGAGCACGGGGGGCACAGGCGGCGGCCACGAGATCGATGACCCCGCCCCAGGCGTGTTTGCTGGTCGCGTAAGTGAAAAATTCAGGGGAGACCGTCCAGCCGTCGTAACCATCGCCGAGCACAATCACATTGCCGGTAGGGCCGGCGGGTAGCTGGGCAAGGTAGCCCTGAGTGAGTAGCAGCGGGGCCTCGAGATTCACCGCCAGATGGGCGCGCAGATTGGCAATGGTGAAGCTCTCCAGTTGGTCGCGCACATAATGCGAGGCGTTATGGATGATGTGATTGACAGGCGGTAGGCCCTGCCAGAAATGGCCGAGCGCATCGACCCGTTCAAGATCCGCCTGCACGAGTTTGATGCTGGGGCCGGCTGGTGTCGCGCGTACTTCGGCAGCAAGCGCTTCGGCCTCGGCCTTGGCGGTGCGGTAATGGAGCACGAGATCATGGCCCGCTGCCGCCAAATGCCGCGCCAGTGCTGCGCCAATGCGGCGGCCAGCGCCGGTAATGAGTGTGGTGGGTTTGGTCATGGAATCGCTATAATAGAGCCGTGCAGAAAATGCTACGGGCTATGTTGCCTCGCTTTTTTGAGAAACCTTTCTCCAATTCATAAATCCTTAATCTTTTCAGTTTATTCTGAGTGGATAACAATAATAAACGCTCTGCACAGATTATGGATTTCCGCCTGATTAGCCGTATTCACGGGCTTCCTGACCCGCTTAAGGACGTGTCTGCCGACCAGGCCGCGTCAGACCACACTATTACCGTTTATAAGGGCACGGATGAGATCGCGATTTGCGTTAGCCAAGAGGCGCGCAGCGCGGGGCGGCGAGCCAGTGCAGCCGGGGTGAAGGATGTGTATGTATCCGTTAGTCCAGAACCGCAAGCGGCGGCTCCTCAAGTTGGCCAAGTGCGGATTTCGGTGGGGGAAAACCAGCAAAAACTGGCCCTGACGGCGGAAAATCTGCAGGCAATGGGGCTTGATACCAGCCATTTTATGGCGGTGGCGAATCAGCTTTCGGCCAGCAAGGTGTCGATCCGCACCTCGGGCGGGATGCCGATGGGCGCGGCTCCCGGCAATACCGAAGCACTATTGGTGGCAGAACTTGGCCAGTTTGCCATGCAATTGATGAAGCGGGTTGGCCCGCCTTCGCCTCAAGAAGTCCGCTGGTAGGGCACCGCCGCGAATCGCCGCTGGACTCCGCCCCCTGAATTCATTATCAACGGGCGCATGAAACTGATCGCCGGAAACAGCAACACTGCCCTCGCGCAAGCGATGTCGGACTATCTCAATGTCAAACTGACGGCCGCGACGATTCGTCATTTCTCGGATCAGGAAATCTTCGTTGAGATTCAGGAAAACGTGCGCGGGGAGGATGTATTCCTCATCCAATCGACGAGCGCACCAGCCAATGAACATATCATGGAACTGCTCATCACGCTTGATGCGCTCAAACGCGCGAGCGCGCGACGTGTGACTGTCGTTATTCCTTATTTTGGCTATGCGCGGCAGGATCGCAAACCCGGGCCACGCACGCCGATCACGGCAAAGCTTGTCGCCAATCTCATTACCTCTGCGGGCGCTGACCGGGTGCTGACGGTGGATTTACATGCTGGGCAAATTCAAGGATTCTTCGATATTCCGCTCGATCATCTCTATGCACGGCCGGTGATTGTTGCGGACATCAAGCAGCAATTTAAGGATCTGAGCAATGTGATGATCGTCTCGCCGGATGTGGGCGGGGTGGTGCGCGCGCGGTCGCTCGCCGCCAAAATCGGGGTGGATCTCGCAATTGTCGATAAGCGCCGGGAACGGGCGGGGCAATCGGAAGTGATGAATATTATCGGCGATGTCACGGGTCGTGACTGCATCATGTTCGATGACATCGTCGATACTGCCGGCACGCTTTGTAATGCTGCGGCGGCGCTGATGGA
>JBGAJE010000116.1:0-5393 GCA_044225085.1 Rickettsiales bacterium
GTTTCATTTCCTTTACGCGTTCTGCAATTGCATCATCCATTAATGCGCCGCCCACTCAATCTTCGATATATCGACACCTTCTTGCACCATTTCCCAGAGCGGGCTCATGGCGCGGAGTTTTTCGATGCTTCCTGTAACGATTTTTATGGCTTCGTCAATCTCGGCTTCGGTGGTGAAGCGGCCGATGCCGAAACGAATCGACGTGTGGGCGAGTTCCTCGCCGACGCCGATGGAGCGCAGCACATAGCTCGGCTCCAGGCTCGCGCTGGTGCAGGCGGAACCGCTGCTGACGGCGAGGTTTTTGATCGCCATGATCATGCTTTCGCCCTCGATATAGGCGAAGCTGAGATTAATGCAGCCGGGGATGCGCTGGTCGCGGTCGCCGTTCAAATATACATCCGGCACATCTTCCATCACAGCCTTGAGGAATTTTTGCGACAGGTAGCGGATGCGTGCATTCTCGTCCTGCATTTCCAAACCGGCAAGCCGCGCTGCTTCGCCCAGGCCCACCACCAGCGGCACCGGCAAGGTGCCCGAGCGCATGCCCCGCTCCTGCCCGCCACCGCTGAAGAGTGATTCGAGCCGCACGCGCGGACGGCGGCGCACATAGAGCGCGCCCACACCTTTTGGTGCGTAGATTTTATGGCCGGAGATGCTCATAAGGTCGATATTCATCGCCTCCACATCCAGCGGAATTTTGCCAAACGCCTGCGCCGCATCCGTGTGGAAGAAGACGCCGTGCTCACGTGTGATTTTTCCGATCTCTGCCAAAGGTTGGATAACGCCCAGCTCGTTATTCACGGCCATGATGGAGACCATCAGCGTGTTCGGCTTGATGGCGGCTTTCAGCACCGCGAGGTCGATCAGCCCGTTGGTTTGCACCGGCAGATAGGTCACTTCGAACCCATCCATCTCCATATGCCGCGCGGAATCGAGCACGCATTTATGCTCGGTGACGACGGTGATGATGTGGTTCTTTTTCTCTTTGTAAAACGCGCCGACGGCTTTGAGGGCGATGTTGTTAGATTCCGTCGCACCGCTGGTGAAAATGATTTCCTTCGCATCCGCATTAATCAGCCGCGCCACCTGGCCGCGCGCGATTTCCGTCGCCTCTTCCGCTTCCCACCCGAAGGCATGGCTGCGCGAATGCGGGTTGCCGAATTTCTGGGTGAAATACGGGATCATCACGTTCAACACGCGCGGATCGACCGGCGTCGTGGATTGGTAATCCATGAAGATGGGAAATTTCACGGCGTTTTCGGCCGGTTTCGTGGTGGCGTGTCCAGTCATAGGATCTCTCTATAATGCCGCTTTTTTAAAGGCTAAAGCAGCTATTTTTCTTGGCTAGCTGCGGCATAGAATAACATAGTACCACAGTCAACTATTATCAAGGTATTGCATCCTTTATCATCGTCATTCCAGCGAAAGCTGGAATGACGCGGTGAAGTTAGGCCGTTCTCTTTCCGAGCCGTTTATAAGCGGCCTTCCAAGCCTTTGCAAATGCCTCGATTTCTTCCTGCTGCGTCGCCCAGCCCCAGCTGATGCGGATGGCGGTGGCGGCGACTTCCGGGGCGACGCCCATGGCGAGCAGCACGCTGGAGGGTGCAATGCGCCCGGAGGAGCAGGCAGAGCCTGCAGAAACGGCGAATCCTTCCAAGTCGAAATGCATCAATTGTGTCTCGCTTTTGGCGCCCAACATGCTGATTTGTAGCGTGTTCGGCAAACGCTCGGCGGATTTGCCAAAAATCTGTGCGTCTGGCGCGGCGGCGGTAAGTTCCGCCTCCAGCCAGTTGCGCCATTGTAGCCAAGTTTTCGCTTCCGGGCAGTGGGCAATTTCTTTGACCATCGCGGCGAAACCGACGATGGCGGGAATATTCTCCGTCCCCGCGCGCCGCCCAAGCTCCTGCCCACCGCCGGTGATGAGGGGGCGGGTGGGCAAATCGCTGCGAATCAACAACGCGCCGACGCCGACGGGGCCGCCCGCTTTGTGGGCACAGATCGTGAGCATATCGACGCCGAGCAATCCCCAATCGAGCGGGATTTTGCCAAGGGCCTGCACCGCGTCGCAATGCACCAGCGCGCCGTGTTCGTGCGCGATGCGGGCGATTTCCGCGATGGGTTGAATGACACCAGTTTCGTTGTTGGCGAGCATGACGGAGACGAGCGCCTTAGCCCCCTCTCCCTGTAGGGGAGAGGCTGAAACAGGGGATATCCCCTGTTTCAGGGGTGAGGGTGTTGTCCCACGCTTTTCGTTATTAGTCTCGTCGCCAGTGGATGACCACCTCATCCCATCCTTCTCCCCCGAAGGGAGAAGGCGTGCGGGGGCGCTGCCCAGCGCTTTGAGTTGGGCTTCTAATATGTCAAGTTTGATAATCCCATCCGCATCCACCGGCAGCACCGAAGCGCCAAGCAGCCCCGCCGTTTTGGCGATCGAGGCATGTTCCACCGCCGAGACGAGCAGCGCCCGCTCGCCCGCGAAACTGCGCAGCACCATGTTATTGGCTTCCGAGCCAGAGCCGACAAACAGCACTTCATTGGGGAACGCACTCAGCGCCGAGGCGATGGTAGCGCGCGCATCCTCCAGCAGCTTCTTCGCATGGCGGCCCGCGGCGTGGACGGATGCCGGGTTCAGCGGCACGCCTTCCAGCACATCGATCGCATCACGCACAGACGGGCGCAGAGGTGAGGTCGCGTTGTAATCGAGGTAGATCATTGCCCACCCACCGTTGTCACCCCGTCGGATGACGGGGTCTGGCGTGCGGAGCACAAACAATACTTTTGGTGGCCCTCCAAGGCGGACCCCGTCATCCGACGGGGTGACAACTGAGAGGAGGAGACGTGCAAACTAAACATGCGCCTGCGTGCCCATTAAATCCGCAAACATCGTCAGCCCCGGCGTCATGGGCGGGAATTTCTCGGCGACTTTGCCGCTGCAGACATCCGCCAGCGTGATGCTTTGCAGGTAATGCTCGATCTGCGCGCTCAAGCCTTCCCACAAATCATGCGTGAGGCAGCGGGCTTTTTTGGCCATGCAGCCGGCGTTGGTGTGGCCGTCGCAGCGGGTCATTTTCAGTTTTTCTTCGCTGGCGCGGATAATGTCCGCAATAGTCATGGCGGTCGCCGCCCGCCCAAGCTGATACCCACCGCCTGGCCCGCGAACGGATTTCACAATGCCCGAGCGCTTTAGCCGCGCGAAAATCTGTTCGAGATAGGCGAGCGGAATCTCCTGCCGCTCGGCAATCGTCGCCAGCCCCACCGGCTTATCCGCCTGGTGTGTCGCCAAATCGACCATCGCCATCACGGCATAGCGGCCTTTTGTGGAGAGGATCATGCCCGCCTCCCCTCAGCTGTCACCCCGTCGGATGACGGGGTCCGGCTTGGAGAGCCATTTGCTTCAGTAGTATTGGTTGCGCTTCGCGCGCCAGACCCCGGCATGAAGCCGGGGTGACACGGAGAGGTTTTTGCTAATAGCTGCTGCATCATCCCCTCACGCATCGAATTTCGCCGCGGCGTGACTGCCGCCGCTGAGGAAGGCTTCCATCCGCGCGAGACGTGCTTCGAGGGCGACAATGCGGGTTTGCAAGGCTTCGACATCATGCGCGGCCGGGTCGTTATCGCCGGTGAGTGGGGTGCCGTAGGCGGTGAAGGCTTCGACGGAGGCGACATCCACCGCGCGTGCCGGGATGCCGACCATGGTCGCGCCCGCCGCGACGGATTTCACCACCACCGCATTCGCGCCAATGCGTGCGCCTTTGCCGATGGTGATGGGGCCGAGCAATTGTGCGCCTGCGCCGACGACTACATCGTCCTCCAGCGTCGGATGCCGCTTGCCAGCATCGAGGCTGACGCCGCCGAGGGTGACATCATGATAAAGCGTTACCCGGTTGCCGATGATCGCCGTTTCGCCGATGACGACGCCTTGGCCATGATCGATAAAGCAATATTCGCCGATTTGTGCCGCTGGGTGAATTTCCACTCCCGTCACAAATCGCGCGAAGCTCGAGAGGAAGCGCGCCACAAGCTTCAGCTTCTTCTCCCATAAAAAATGTGCCGCGCGATGGGCCATGATCGCATGAAAACCCGGATAGGTCAGCACCACCTCGAGCGACGTACGCGCCGCAGGGTCACGGGTGATGATATGAGCAATCTCGTCGCGAATGCGAGCCATAGCCAATCTCTTTGCAGTGATTTTGGCCATCCGTTTAGCAGATTTTTGGCAAGATGCCAGTGCTGTATGCCTAGCGGGCTGGGCCGGGCGACACTTCCAGGCGGCTATTCGGCCCATTCATCATCTGGTGGATGGCGTTGGCATGGCGGAATAACATCGGGTCACGGAGGGGGTTTATCCAATTATCAATGATGTCGGATTTGTCTTTCGGCAAGCGCTGCCAAGGCCATTGTGACTTCATCCGATCGGTTAATTTTTCTTCCATGGTGACTTTGGGAAGGTCTTCGCGGGGTTTGTAGAGGGATTGTTCATGCGTATCGATGGTGAAAGTGGGAATGGGGTCAATATCAATGGCCATAGAATTCCAATTTTTCCTCGATGTTTCGCGATTTCTATCATATGTTTTGATTTGATCTAGCATCGCTACCGTGGCGATCATGGCGTGGGTTACGGTGTGGGGCTGCGGTGGCTGACCCATGGCGAATAGATGGTGGGTAAATAACCCATCAACAAAGCCCACTTGAGCAGGCACGCCCTTTCTTTTAACTCCTGCTGTCGCCACAGCTTCGATGTGGGATAACCCTGCTATGGTGAGCTGATTTTGGCCAGGCGCGGCCATGGCAGTGAATAAGGCCGCGTTCAGGGCATCGGAGCCTAGTTGTTTTTTTAGAATTTTTTCATGGCCAGCGCGGATGAATGATTCGAGCTGATCAAGTTTTTCACCATAACCTTCATGGGTGCGGATTATTTTCGCAAGTTGCCACGTCGCCTTTTCGGCCTCGGGCATACTATCAACATCTTGGTAATCAAGCGCTCGGCTGGTGATATCAGTGGTAAATGTAGCAAGCGATGTGTTCGCGAGCCTACCTTTGAGAAATTTTTGATCGAATAAATAACGCGTATCATAGCATACGACACGCATGCCATGGTCGATGGCTTCCATCGCCATGTTTGCTTCTTCCATCGCGTGCTTTCTGAAATCCATGCTGAGATCGGTAAAATCCATGCGCGCGCCTGCACTGAAAAATGCGCGGACGCATTTTTGGGCCATCTCTTTTGATCCGAGCTCGCGTTCCAGTGTGCCATCCTGGTAGGCCCAGAGGATCACATTTATATAGGCTGGATGCTCGATACCAATGGTGCCAACGCGATAATCATCCTTCAGTACTGAAATATGGTCTTTGAGAAACGCGATATGTTCCGAGACATTATGCTTATCACCCAG
>JBGAJE010000117.1:0-5322 GCA_044225085.1 Rickettsiales bacterium
TTACTCAATGAAGCAGAGTTCACCTTGCGTGATACGCGTGTCGCCCTCTTTGCTCCCCCCAGCACGCACCCATTCTGGCTGCATAGCTGGCCGATTCTCGAGTCTCTCGGCCGTTGGTGCTTCCCCCGTTTTGGTGGTGTGCTGATCGTCGAAGCCGAAAAACAAATATATGCCGGCATCCGCGAACCCGTTATTGCCAAAAAACAGCAATCCTGGGCGCCCGCACAGCAAGGCGTACCAGCATAATCAATAATAAGAGCGCGCCGCGATTCCAAAGGGAAGGGGGCTAAGTTCCCCTTAATATCAATACTTCACAAAGCAACCATAAGATTGCGTCACCGGCGTCTTCACCGGTTGCCCGGCCTTCAGCGCTTTCAACGCTTCGGTGACATAATTCGTCGCGCCCGCAATATCCGCCGTATCTGCTGTTGGCTTATTGTCGATCGCGCCAATATAGGCGAGATTCCCCGCCTTATCGATCACCACCATCGTCGGTGTCGATTTCGCGCCATAAGCATGTCCGATGATACCATCGTGATCGAGCAGGAAGTAACTCTCATTGCCTTTATGCATGGCGACCGCATCCTTCGCCGTGGCCGCATCTTTCAGGAATCCTTCCTTGCCCTCTGCCGAGGAATTGATGGTGATCCATACCACCCCATCCTTCACTGCATTTGCCTGCAATTGCTGCATCGCGCCGACTGAATAAAATTTCTTCACAAACGGGCACTCAAAATTATTCCACTCAAGCACCACTAACTTGCCTTTAAAATCATCGAGGCTAATAGCCTGGCCCGAGAGCGCATCCGCGGCTTGAAACACCGGCGCTGGCGAACCAATTGCCGGAGCCGCTTGCACTGAGGAAGCAATCATCAGTGAACCCATTAGTGCTACTACATAGCGCATCATGACAACCTCCCTGTGAAGATAGGTAACCTTACGCTCACTTTGGCCGGAGAAAAGTTACAACTTATTCATGCGCGCCATCCACCGCCTGCCGTACCAATGCCGGCGTAAGAATCTGCGGCAACACCACGGGCGTTCCATGCGGTGGATAATAAACATAAAGTGGCACGCCATTGCGCCCAAAGCTCGCCAGATACGCCGTGATCGCGGGATCGCTATTCGTCCAATCCGCCACCATCATCACCACGTGGTGCTCACGCAAAAACTGCTGCATTGCTTCCGGCCGCAGCGCGACACGCTCATTCACTTTGCAGCTAAGGCACCAGGCGGCCGTCGCATCTACGAATACTGGCGTTCCCGCATCGCGTAATTCCTGCAAGCGGGCGGCAGAATACATCTCCCGCGTTGCATTCGCCTGCATGGGCCCGCCATGCATTTCAACAAGCACCCATGCAAGCCACGCTGCCGTCGCGAGCATCGGAATCGCGAGCAGCTGCTTAAACCGTATCATCCACGCGCCCGGCTTCGGCAACAGCCGAAGCGCTGCGGGCCACAAACTAATCACCAAAAACGGCGAGGCCATCCCAAGTCCGAGACTAGCAAACACCAACAGCGCATCCATGGTGGGAAAGGTAAGTGTTGCCCCAATCGCCGTCGCCATGAACGGCGCCGTGCAAGGGGTGGCAACCATCACTGCCAACACGCCTGTGAGGAAAGAACCAAGCAGCGAGTTCTCATTTACCTCATGCGCATGCCGCCCGAACAACACCGGCAACGAAAACATCCCAAGCAAATTCGCCGAAACTAGCAGCATCACCAGCAGCAGCGCCGCGACAAACCCGGTATTCTGTAACTGGAATCCCCAACCAATTGCCGCGCCCGACGCTTTTAGCACAAACATCAATCCGGCAATCATAAGGAAACTTATTATCACACCCGCGGTATAAGCCATCCCTTGGTGGGCAGCGGATTTACGCGCCACGCGCGCTTTTTTCGCAATCGCCAATGCCTTCAGCGCCAGAATAGGCAGCACGCATGGCATCACATTCAAAATCAACCCACCCCCAAAAGCGAGGATGAGTGCCACCACTAAACTCGTCGGCGGATTTGCAAAGGGTGCAGCCCCCGCCATCGCTGCACCACCGGATACCTCCGTATCCGGTGCATCGCTCGGCGGCGGTTCCGCTTTGCTCTGCTGCGCCACTGGTGCGCCGCGTTTAGCTTCAATGTTATAAGCGCGAGTGACGCTTTTCGTGTGTACTAACACCACGCCATGCCAACTTGCTGGTGCAGACGCTTCGCCTTTCACGGTCGTGATCGTCAGCATGTGATGGGCCGCATCGAACGCTGCATGCTGGGGCGCACTATTGCTAATCACCCCATCTTCCGCGGGGAAAAACGATGCGCCGACAATGGCCTCGCCACCCATCGTTTCGGTAGGAATTTGCAGCAGTACATCTTTCCCGCTGGCATGATAATAGACGTTCGTTCCCGTAAAAGCAGCAGGCTGCGACCTGCGCGCCGCCTCAAGCAACGCACCGGCAGATGGATTTGGTTCAATCGTCGCCGTCAGCATCGCAGATTCGGGAATGCAAGTTTCATGACACACCAGCCAATTGGCTTTGACGGCAATTTTTCCCGTCACCCTATCTTGCGATGGCGTGATCGGCACCGCCAAGGTCACTTGATTGCTATAACCATAATTAATGATGCCGCTCGTATCGATACGCTCTGGCACCGGCCACGCGGTATCACCCACTGAAAGCCCCGATGGCAACGTCCAAGCAAGCGTTGTCGGAATGCCGGAATCACCCGGGTTCTGCCAATAAATATGCCAATCTTTGGGGATGGTGAACGTCACCCCCGCCCAAAACACTTCACCTTTTTTTACACCCGGCGCATGCACGAGCAACGCGGTTTTGACAATGGGTGACGGCGGAATCACTTCCTCCGCCAAGGTAGCCATCGGCAAAAATAATCCTAAAGCCGCCGCGCAACAAAATAGACGCTTGAGCATAATTACTCCTTCAATGCAGTTGTAATCCTTACAAAATCGCGCACACAATCGCTGAGATGGACGTGATCCTTCTCCCGATTAATCACGCGATCGCCCACTTGCGTATCCGCTTCACCAATACCGATGAGTTGCGGGTACACCACCATCCCCAAATGCGCGAGCGGCACATTGAGCTGCTGCAACCCACTAATCCCGCCACGAATACTTGGGCTTGCGCACATCAATAACGCCGTGCGGCCATTGAGCGGCTCTGCCGGGTCAATCGACAGCCAATCAATCAAATTCTTGAGCGCGGCGGGGATCGACCAATTATATTCCGGCATCGCGAGCAACCAACCATCATGCGCCTGCAATGCCACGCTGAGCCGCTTTGCCCCTGCGGGTAGCGGTGCTTCCGGCTGACCTTGGTAAAGCGGTGCCGCGCACTCGGCATAATCCAGCGTTGTGACACTTGCACCGGCTGCTTCCGCGATATGTGTTGCAATCGTGAGCAAACGCTTATTCAGCGAATCATCGCGGCTGGAGGCGGCAAGGGCGAGTAGTCTTGTCATGCTGCATGCTCCGTTTTCAATAGCGCTAATAATGCCGCGAATGCTCGGCTGCGATGGCTAATGCGATTTTTTTCTGCTGCCGCGATCTCCGCAAATGTTTCGCGATAGCCATCCGGAATAAATATCGGGTCATAACCAAACCCATGCTCACCGCGTGGTGGGAAGGTGAGGGTGCCATGCACTTCCCCGCGCACGCACTGCACTTCGCCCGAGGCATCTGCCAATGCTAGCACACTCACAAAATAAGCAGGCGTGCCATTCGGCTCGACGCCCTTTGCATGAAGTTCCTGAGCAATGCGCGCCATTGCGATGTTAAAATCTTTCGTCGGTCCCGCCCAACGTGCCGAATAAACGCCCGGATCGCCATTGAGTGCGGGCACCACCAGCCCCGAATCATCCGAAAGCGCAGCCATATTGGCGCCAAGCGCGGCAGCACGCGCTTTTAGCGCCGCGTTCTCCTCAAACGTCACGCCCGTTTCTTCCGGCTCGGGCAACCCAAGCGCACCGGCGGATTTCACCGCGATATGAAGCGGCGCCAACAATGCCTCGATCTCGCGCACTTTCCCGGAATTATGGCTGGCGACAATAAGTGGAGACATTAACCCCATATTATTTCCCCAACGCGTCCTGTTGCTCGGCGATCAGCATCGTGATCCCGTTTTTGCCAAGCGCGATTAGTTCAGCAAGCTGCGCTTCGCTAAACGTGCTCTCCTCGCCGGACATTTGCAGCTCCACAATCTTTCCATCCGCCGTCATGATAATATTAGCATCGACTTCCGCGGTGGAGTCTTCATCATAATCGAGATCAAGCAGCGCTTTGCCTTTGACAATACCGCAGGAAATTGCCGCGACCGGCGCCAACAGAGGATTCTTTTTCAGCTCGCCCTTTTTCTGCAGCTGTGCCACTGCCCGTGCGAGCGCCACATACCCGCCGGTGATCGACGCTGTGCGCGTGCCACCATCCGCCTCGATCACATCGCAATCGATGATAATCTGCCGTTCACCAAGCGCGACCAAATCGATGCTGGTGCGCAAACTCCGCCCGATTAGCCGCTGAATTTCTTGCGTCCGCCCCGATTGCTTACCTTTCGCTGCCTCGCGCGGGTTACGCGAATTCGTTGCACGCGGCAACATCCCATATTCCGCCGTTACCCAGCCCTGGCCGGTATTGCGCAGGAAATGGGGCACCGTCGTTTCCACCGTCGCGGTGCAAAGCACCTTCGTGTAGCCAAATTCTACTAAGCATGATCCTTCCGCGTGGCGCGACACATCGGAGGTAAGGGTGATCGGGCGCAAGCCATTAGCCGAACGGTTGAAGGAACGGGACATAATTTCTCCTCTAAAGATGCCCATAACCTAGGCCTTCATGCCCATCCTCGCAACCACTTCCATATCAACACTTGAAAATAGACAAGAAATATACATATACCGTCACAAGGAGTAACTATGGACGAACAAACTGAACAGCCCACCGCCCTGCCGCCCGAGGCCGATCCCGAAGCGATCGCCCGCGCCCTTCAGGCCGTGCTGGAAGAAAAAGAAGCCGAAATCGCCGCGCTGAAGGACCAATCCCTGCGCGCCCTTGCCGAGGTGGAAAACACCCGCCGCCGCAGTGAGCGTGAATTGGCCGATATGAGCAAATACGCAGTCACCGGTTTTGCACGCGATTTGGTGAGCGTGCTTGAAAACCTCCAACGCGCGGTTGATAGCATTCCCAAAGAGCTCAAAGAATCTCAGCCTGCTGTCGCCAATTTGGCCACTGGGGTGGAGATGACGCTGCAGGAACTCCTCAGCGTGTTCGCTCGCCAAGGCATCAAGCGTATCGACCCGATGGGCCAGAAATTCGAT
>JBGAJE010000118.1:0-5220 GCA_044225085.1 Rickettsiales bacterium
AGGCGTTGATGTAATGCGGGGCGGAGACGGTGCCCACGAGCCCATATTCTTTATGCAGATCGGCGTAGTATTTCATCCAGACCATGTCCGGCAGCTTCACGAATTCGCAGCCTTTGAGGGCGGCATACCAGCGGTAGCCGCAGCCATGTTGGAAGCCTTTGTCGGCGGGGAAGGTCTCGAGCCATTCGGTCACGATGAGGCCGTTGACGGCGAATAGACGCGTCCAGATGCCCTGGGCGACGATTTCGACGGATTTATATTCTTCGATGATTTGTTGATTGGTTTCGGAATTATCCAAGTGGGATTGGAGGTAGCGGGTGACTTGGCTGTCCTCGATGATCTCTTTTTTCTTTTCTTGTTTTTTCTTGATCGATTGCTCGGCGGCGTTTTTGGCGAGTTGATCCAGCACGGTGCGGTGGAGAACGGTGACGTTCAGCGCCAGCATCAGCGAAATCAGCGCGCCGGTGAGGATGACATGCCGCCAGTCCTTACGCCCCAGCTGCACAACGATGAGGGGGAAGAGGAGGATGACGATGCTCGCTTTGGTGATGACGCCAAGCGCTTGCGCTGAGGTTAGCGCGAGCATGACATAGAATAATTTACGCTTGTTGAGGTAGCTATAAACTAACCACACCGGTGCGATGCCGCGCAGGAAATATTCGCCGGCGTAGTTCATGACGGTCGGCAGATCATCGAAGAAAACCTGACGCAGGCCGGAGGCTTGGTAATAGTCGTTGATATACATCATCCGCACAAACGGCACGTAACCGGCCGAGGCGAAGTAGATGAATGGGAAGATGATCACGAGGGCGTCAATTGCCTTGGCGAGGGGTTTTTCGAATGACTTCCAGCTTCCATGAAAGGAAAAGCGTTCAGCAAAGTGGGTAAAGTTGACGCGCAGGAGGGTATTGAAGAGGATATAGGCGAAGATAAGTAGGAACACGTAGAGCACATTCACGCGCAGGTATTTCGTGCCGGAATCGACATATACGCTGAGCAACTGCACGGCCATCAGGGCCATGAAAAACAGAAAAGCCGTGTGGTGGCGCCAGAGGGTTTTGATTGGTTGCTTCAGGCACATATTTTTTATTCCGTGTAAATTGTCATTCCCGCGCAGGCGGGAATCCAGCGTGCGGAGCACAAGCAATACTACGATCTTATCGCTTGGTACAGCGCTGTAGTATCGAACGGCGAAGACTCGCCGCGCTGGATCCCAGCCTTCGCTGGGATGACAAAGGAGAGAAAACGCATGCCTCATAAGTTACTGGCGGGCTGGAGGCAATTAGTTTATGAGGGCGCCATGACCAAAGGCATTAATATTCATATTTACCCGTCGGACATTACTTCCGAGAGCCGGATGATGAAAATCACCGCCTCGCTGATGGATTGGGGGTATTTCAGCCAGATTTGGTTGATTGGGATACTTTCGGAAAAAACTGAGGCGCGGCAAAAGATTGATGATGTGCGGATGATTTTTCGTTTCCCGCGCGGGATTGGCATCGTGCGCGGGGCGCTGCTGCGCAAGCTGATGGCGACGTTGAAATGGTCGTGGGCGGTGTGGGATTTTTTGCGTGGAGAGGATGTGCGAGTGATCAACTGCCACTCGCTTCCGGTGCTGCCACTTTGCGTGGCGCTGAAGCTGCGGCATGGGGCGGTGCTGATCTACGATACGCATGAGTTGGAAACGGAAACGACCGAATCGCGCGGGCTGCGGCGGGTGTTTGCGAAGCTGCTCGAGCGGGTGCTGATTAGGTTTTGTGACCTTACTATCGTGGTTGGGAAGATGATCGCGGAATGGTATGCGCGGGCATATCGCATGGAAAAGCCGGTGGTGATTCGCAATATTCCGACGCTGTGTACTCCTTCTCCCCTTGGGGGAGAAGGTAGGGATGAGGGGACTCACCCTCGCTTTTCGCCAGTGGAGGGCACCCTCACCCCAACCCTCTCCCCTGCAGGGAGAGGGAGTCGCGTTGCTTCGCCATTGCGTGCGAAGCTGGGGCTTGGTGAGGATGCGATTATTGTCCTCTATCTCGGCAAGCTCTCGGAGAAT
This sequence comes from Rickettsiales bacterium, assembly GCA_044225085.1. GTDB lineage: Bacteria > Pseudomonadota > Alphaproteobacteria > Rickettsiales > UBA3002 > QFOX01. The sequence goes on from JBGAJE010000118.1 coordinate 2,051, forward strand.
CGGGGCATTGAGCGGTTGCTGCATTTGTTTTCGGGGTTGGAAAAACAAGTGCATCTCGTGTTCATGGGCGATGGGTCGCTGACGGAGATGATCAAGCGGTTTGGTGAGTCGCACCCCACGATTCATTGGTTGCCGCCGGTGCCGATGGCGGAGGTGGTGGCGCATGCGCGCGGGGCGGATATGGGCGTGTCGGTGATTGATCATTCCTGCCTGTCGTATACGTATGCGATGCCGAATAAATTCTTTGAATATTTGCAAGCTGGGGTGCCGATTTTGATCGGCAATATGCCCGAGCAGCGCGAGATTGTGGATGCGAATAAAGTCGGCTGGGTGCTCTCGGCTGACGATGCCACCGCGCGACGCTTTTTGAATGGGCTGACGCGGGAAGATATTACCATCAAGCAGGAAAACACGGCGGCGATTTCGCATCTCTATACGTGGGAGCGTGAGCGGGAAACGCTGCGCTTGGCGTATGAGAAGCTGCGTAATAAACATCCAGAAAAATTTTAAAGCCCGGCCCTCACCCTAAATCGCGAAGGGCGATTTAGACCTCTCCCGATGGGAGAGGTAAGCGCGCGGCGATGCCTCCGGACACCTCTCCCACCGGGAGAGGTCTGCGAGCCCTTGCGATCAGGGTGAGGGTCGGGCGTTGCCGTAACTCCCGCTTTGCTGTCTTGCGAATAAACCGCACGAGCGGGTTGTTCGTATCGAACATCCACCCGTTATTCGGCAGTGACTCGTGGGGGATGGCGGGTTTTTCCAAAATGCGGTTCCATTCGGCTTCGCTGTAGCCGAGTTTTTTCAGCACGTACTCCTTCTCCTGCAGCAGTGCTTCGGGGCGGAAGAGGGGTTCGTTTAGACGGGAGAGGGCTTCGGTGCGCGTCATCTGCCCGGCGGCGATCATGCTGGAATAATGGGCTTTGCGCTTGCCGATACCGAATTTGGTGGGCAGGTAATAATCCTGGAAAAAGCGGGTGAAGGTGGATTCGCCGTGCTTGTTGGGGTAGGGCTTCCAGCCGAATTCGCGTGATAAAAACTCGACGGCTTTGGGTTTGTCGTAGGTGCCGTAGTTGAGGATCGGGATCATGCGGATGCGGCTGATGAAAATCGCGCGTAGGAAGTTGAGGGGCGAGAGTGTCGGGAACGTGTCGAGCTTCACCCGCCCGCCGAACATGCGGTGAACGGCGAGTACGTGTTTTTTGTCGCGTTTGTCGTAGAACCAGCGTTTGGGCATGATGGATTCGGTGGCGACGTTGCTGCCGGAGAGAATGTATTTGATGCCGTGCTTCATGGCGGTTTTGAACATGATGGCGAAGATGGCGTGATCAGAAATAATTTCGATGTCGAGCAGCGGGGCGTTGAAGCAGGCGCGTTGGAGGTCTTTGATTTCCTCCCAATCGACGACATGGGTGACGAGGTCGATGCCCAGGCGCGTCATGAGCTGTTCGATGTTGTTGACGGCGAGTTCGGAGTTCCAGCCATTGTCGAGATGCAGGGCGAGGGGACGCAGGCCGAGCTGCTTGGCTTTCCAGATGACGTAGCTGGAATCCACCCCGCCGCTGATGCCCACTAAGCAATCATAGGGTTTGCCTTTGCCGGAGGCTTTGATGGCGTCGATGAGCGGGGTGAGTTTGGCTTCGCCTTCGGGGCCGGGGAAGGCGTCATGCGCGATGCGGTCGCGGGCGCGGATGCAGTGGTTGCAGCCATCGGCCCCGAAAAATTGAATGTCGGGGTCGGAATCGTCCATGACGCAGATTTGGCAGATGGTTTGGGTCATTTTTTCACTATGCTTTCAATTTCGTCATTCCCGCGAAAGCGGGAATCCAGCGTGCGAAGCACAATCAATATTACGGCGGCCACGTTTATGGTGAGGCTGCAGTATTGAGCGGCGAGGACTCGCCGCGCTGGATCCCGGCCTTCGCCGGGATGACAAGGAGGAGAGGCTCTGCCATTTCTCTAGAATTGCACAGCGTTTACTGGTAGTGCAGCACCATCACCAGCCTTGGGCATTTGTCAATGATTACCCTGATTGATACGCAACAAAGTAATATCAACTCCGTCGCGAATATGTTGAAGCGCGCGGGGGTGGCGGCGAAAATTGCGGCGTCGCCAGAGGAGGTGCTGGCGGCTGAGAAGCTGATTTTGCCGGGGGTGGGGCATTTCGCGGCGGTGATGAAATGGCTGAATGAGAGTGGTTACCGGGCGGCGCTCGATGAGGCGGTGAAGGTGCGCAAGACGCCGGTGCTGGGGATTTGTCTCGGCATGCAGCTGATGGCAAAACATAGCGAGGAAGGCGATTGCGAGGGGCTCGGCTGGGTGGATGCGACGGTGCGCGAGTTCAAAAACATCGCCCCGCTGCCCGTGCCGCATATGGGCTGGAATGATGTGGTGTTCACGTCGGGGAGCCCGTATGCTGCGGGTTACGAAGAACCGCCACGGTTTTATTTTGTGCATTCCTATTACGTGACCTGCGCGAACCCGGCCGATGTGCTTGGCACTACGCATTATGGGCATGATTTCGTGTCAGCGTTTAAGCATGACAATGTGGTGGGCGCGCAGTTCCATCCGGAGAAGAGCCATGCGTTTGGAATGAATTTTTTAAAAGTATTTGCGAGGAGCTAAGATGAACGACGAAATCGAAGTGCGTGACAGCAACGGCGCGAAACTTAGCGATGGGGATTCGGTGCAGGTGATTAAGGACCTTAAGGTTAAGGGGACATCGGTGACGCTGAAGCGCGGGACGACAATCAAAAATATTCGGCTTACCGATGACCCTGAGCATATTGAATGCAATGCCGAGAAGGTGAAGGGGCTGGTGCTGAAGACGTGTTTTTTGAAGAAGGCTTAGCTTCGTCATGCTGAACTTGATTCAGCATCTATCAAGGAGCGTCTGCGACGCGAATAGTATTTAGATGGATCCTGAAACGAGTTCAGGATGACGTGGAGAGGGTGGGGCTAATTCGCCAGCTCTATATATTCCGCCAAAATCTTCTTCACCCCTGCGTGTTTGAACGCGATTTCCAGGTGGTCGCCTTCGGTGTTTAGAATCACCCCATTGCCTAATTTTTGGTGGAAGACTCTTGGGCCCTTCGTGACGGGGGGGGGGGGTTTGGTTTCGGTGAGGAAGCTGGGGACTTGGCGACCATCCAAGATGGCTTCGACTTCGCGTT
>JBGAJE010000119.1:0-5312 GCA_044225085.1 Rickettsiales bacterium
TCCTTCGTCACCCCACGAATCGTGAGGTTCCCCACCGCCGCGAACTGATGCTCGCCCGTTTTGGTGATTTTGGTGGAAACAAACTCCGCATTCGGAAACTCGCCGACATTGAACCAATCCTTCGTCGGCAGCGCATCTTGCCGGTCGTGCCCATCCGCAGTGGCGCTTTTCATATCGATGGTGATGAGAATCGTCGATGTCTCGGGTGTCGCTTCGTTAAAATTAATATCCGCAATAAACCGCTTAAACCCGCCCGAAAATTCCTCATCCGCCTGCTTACCGGTAAAGGTGAGGGACGACGTTGCCGAATCCACCACCCAATTCCCCGCGAGGGCAGGGGTAGCAAGGAGCGCAGTGAGCGTAAAAAATGTGGAGAAAGTGAACGAACGCATAGGGCCTCCCGTTACTATTTTTTCTGCACCCGCACCGGCAACATCCGCCGCAGCACATCGTCGCGATCCACGAAATGATGTTTCAACGCTGCCGCCGCATGGCCCAAAATCAACACAATCGCACCGTAAGCGAGATAAAGGTGATAGGTCTCAAACATCTCATGCGTCTCCTTCGGGTCGATTCCATTTGGCATCGGAATAAATGGCACCTCAAACATCCCAAAAAACACTGTCGGGTATTTCGGGTTGGCGGAAACCATCAGCCAGCCCGTCAGCGGCATTGCGACCATCAGGAAATAAAGCACCCAATGCGTCGCTTTCGCCACCAGCTTTTCCCACGCAGCCATATGCACCGGCAGCTCCGGCGGCGGATTCATCAACCGCCAAATGAAGCGGAAAATACTCAGCGTCAGCACCGTAATACCGATGGATTTATGAATCGCAAACGCCTGAAAGCGGATTTCGATCGGGAATTTATCCATGTAAAGCCCGAGCGGAATCATCACAATAATACTGATCGCAATCACCCAATGCAGCGTGACAGCGACAGGGTCATAACGTGTCGCCATTATTGCTTCGCCCCATGGAATTCAGCCTGAATCATCAGCGTCACCTCATCCCCAACCATCGGAATATATTGGCTCACACCGAAATCCGAACGCTTGATCACGGCAGTTGCGCCAAAGCCCAGCTCCGGCACCGCCATCATCACATTCTGGCCCGCACCGTTCAGCGTCACATCCAGCACGATCGGCTTCGTGACACCATGCAACGTCAGGTCACCATAAAGTTTCCCCGTGGTCGCCGTCAGCTTCTCAAGCTTGGTGGAGGTGAAGGTCGCCGTCGGGAATTTCGCGGTGTCGAACCATTGATCGCCCTTAAGCTCGCCTTGCAGCTTAGCGTTGTTAGTATCGATGCTCCCGACATCCACGGTAATCTTCACGCTCGATTTCTCAGGCGACTTCGCATCGAAATTCAGCGAACCATCGATAGTGTTAAATCGCCCATAATAATTCGAGAACCCCATATGGTTGATACCAAAGATGATATTCGCATGCGACGTATCGAGATTGTACGTTCCCGATTGTACATTCTCGAGCGACGTTCCGGGCGGTGTATAATTCGCGGCGATCGCCGAGCAAGCAGTCAATACAATTCCAGCAGTGATAAGAAATGAGCGGCGCATGGTGAACTCCCTAAAATGATGCGCTATGTTTAGCGCAATGGTAATCGTTGACCAGAAAAATATAATGACCAGAAAAATATAATTAAGACTTCGTTAGGGAATTGAGTGCAAATCACTTTTTTTGTGTTGCGTTTTAGATACCCATGGGGGTATATACCTGCCATGGCCAAACGATCAACAAAAAAACAACCGCCTGATTGTTGTCACGACACACAACATCCGAGCTACGCAGCCCAATTGCCAAGCCTCAACCGCATCGCGGGGCAAATCGAGGGCGTGAAGCAAATGATCGAGGATCGGCGCTATTGCCCTGAGGTGCTGAGTCAATTACGTGCCGTGCGCGCCGCCATTAACGCGGTGGAGGCGAACATCCTGCAAACCCACATCAGCGCCTGCGTGACGGATGCTCTCGCCAGCGGCAAGAAAAAAGACATCGACCAGAAAATCACTGAATTGAAAGAGCTCTACCGGAGGTTCAATGGCTAACACATTGCGTATGGTATTTCTCATCTGCGCTGCGACCGCCCTTAGCACCACCGCTCGCGCCGAGGATATGGCCGGCATGAATATGCCCGACGATAACGAGCCCATGGCTATGCATGGGTTTTACGGCAACTACGCCATGAGTCGCGACGCTTCTGGCACTGCCTGGGTGCCCGATTCCTCGCCGATGGACGGTATCCACGAGATGTACGGCGACTGGATGACCATGCTCCACGGTTCAGTCGACATGGTCTACAACAACCAAGGCGGCCCGCGCGGCGACTCTCAAGCCTACAGCGAAAGCATGATCATGGGCATGGCCTCACGCCCCGTGGGTGAGGGCACTTGGGGTCTGCGCGCCATGCTCTCGCTCGATCCAATCATGGGCAAGGAAGGCTATCCACTACTACTCCAAACCGGCGAAACCGCCGATGGCGCGCACCCGCTGGTCGATCGCCAACACCCGCACGATATGCTGATGGAACTAGCCACCACCTACAGCCACCCAGTCACCGACCATAGCTCAGCATTTGTTTATGTGGGTTACCCGGGCGAGCCAGCCCTTGGCCCCGCCACCTTCATGCATCGTTTCAGCGGCATGGATAACCCCGAAGCACCGATCGACCATCATTGGCTCGATTCCACCCACGTCACCTTCGGCGTCGCCACATTGGGTTACATCTGGCGCGATTGGAAGCTCGAAGCCTCTGCCTTCAATGGCCGCGAGCCCGACCAATATCGCTGGAACTTCGATCAGCCGCGCCTAAATTCCACCAGCGCGCGCCTCACCTACAACCCAACCGAAAACTGGTCGATGCAGGTGAGCATGGGCGACATTCATAGCCCCGAAGCGCTTGAGCCGGATGTCGATCAACGTCGCACCACTGCCTCCGCCACTTACAATCTCCCCATCGGCAAAAGCAATTGGCAGACCACTGCCGCCTGGGGCCGTAATGACATGTATCCCGGCCACACACTCGATGCCTATTTGCTCGAATCCGCCTTCCGCTATCATGAAAACGACACCATCTTCGCTCGTGCCGAACGCGCGCAGAAGGATGAGCTATTCGAAGCACCCGATCCCCTAGCCGGGCAGGTTTTTACCGTCAACAAATTGAGCATCGGCTACGTGCATGATGTGCCGGTCTCCGACCATATCAAACTCGGCCTTGGCGGAGTAGGGAGTGTCTACGCTTTGCCAAATGCTCTCGACAGCGCCTATGGCAGCAATCCAGCATCTTTCATGCTATTCGCGCGAGCATCGCTATATTAGGAACTGTCATTCCTGCGAAGGCAGGAATCCAGTCTGACGAGTCATACGAAATAGTTTTTGAGTTGCGCCGCGCGCGCTGGATCCCAGCCTACGCTGGGATGACAATTTAAATACTCTGCACCGCTAACGCATGGGCGGGCTGCGGCGTATGATGTATTTCCGCGACTTTCGTGCCTGGCATAGGCACAGCCTCTGATTTCTGTTCTACAGGTATGCCAAACGTAGTTTGAACCGGCGCTTGCTGCGCCATCGACGACGGGGTGATAGCCGCAGGCGCAGGTACATCACTCGACTTCCCAAAAATCGGTCCCAGCACGCGCGTTAGCGCGAACACGCCCCACGCCACCATACCCGAGGTAATCGCCTCGCTGATGAAATAATACGGCACCACCGAGCGGTTGGAATCCTGCGTGCCGATATAGGATTGCTTGATCATCCCCGGATAGTGCTTTTCCATGGTGGCGATTTCTTCCATCGCCGGCTTGTTGCCAGCAATCCAGCTAATACCTTTGCCGNNCCAGGCAATCGGTCGATCGAAATAAATGCCTTTGCCTGCGACTTCGTTGAACTTGGTGCTGCCGAGCGTTTGTTCCAGCGCCGTCACCTCAGCCTTCGACTTGCCGCGCAGGGCGGAGTTGGTGATGCGCGAGAGCGGGCTAGTGCGATCCCACATCAGCCCCACGGTGATATAAAAGGGCACCAGCGCCAGCGCCCGGCTCGCCATAATCGAAATCCAGCTTTGTTTCGGCTCAGCCTCCAGCTCGCGCTGCGATTGGCGTAGCACGGGGTCGGTATCCACCCGGTCGCCATAAATTTGGCGGTTCCAGTGCTCGACGAGCTTCACCTTCACATTTTCCATCCATTTGATCGGCAGCAGTACCGCAAACCCTCCCGAGAGGAAGAAGCTTTTGCGGGCGAGGAATTTGGCTTTCTCCGCATTCAGCCCCAGCTTCGCCGAGATCTTATCGCCGTACGTATCCATCCAAGTGCGGCCGGAATGCGTGCGCTCCACCCAATAAACCGCGGCGACACTCATCAACGCGTTGGTGATGTAGCCGATCAGGTTATAGGCGATGAAATTGAAGCGTTTTTCGCCCTGGGTTTCATAATGGCTTTTCGGCTCCAGGCGCGGCAATAGCCGGCCTGGCGCGCGCGCATCATGCGCCGCCGAATCCATTTTGTCGGGCGAAGAACTCTCAGTCATTCCACCACTCTACCGGCAAAATGCTGAGGGTTTTGTGACAGTTTTGTGAAAATGATGGGCCCTAAAAGTGGAAACCTCCCACCCCGGGTAGGGTGAGAGGTTTCGCGTCGTGTGTAGTCGAGGTGACCAGCGCGGCTGCGCTAAGGTCTAGCGATCACCATAGGAGCTTCGAAGTCCCCAGGAGCGAACGCTATAGCAAATGCCAGGAGGCCAGCCTCCGAGAGCTCGATGAACGCCACGAATGCGGCCACCGTCGGCCGAAGCTCGAAGAGCTCCGCAGTGGGCATGCCGCAGATCTTCGCGAGCTTTTCGAGCTCCGGCGAGTCTTTGCCGGCTTGCAAAATGGTCAAGAGGCGCTTGAGCCCCCGTGCCATCGCCGTGTCAGCCGCTGCCAACTGTTCTTCGAAGCGCTCCAGATCAATCGGCCCCCCTTCATGGAGCATCGGCGCGTTGCCGAGAGCCACAAAGAGTGGTCCTAATCTGTGGTCGATATCCATCGTTCTTTACCTTTCACACAAGCAGCCTTTAGCAATTGCCCTGGCGAGTAAGACTCGTTCGGGATAGCAAGAAAGCCCTTTGATTATATGAGATTCCCCAAACCCTTTCCACGCCTCCAGAAAAACTTCACAGAACCGTCATAATCGCCCCAATCGATTGAAAAACCCCAGTCTCCCCTTGCATCCCCCCCCACAAATCCCTAGAAAGCCGCGCATGACTGACATTACCCGCATCCGCAATTTCTCGATTATTGCCCATATCGACCACGGCAAATCC
>JBGAJE010000120.1:0-5173 GCA_044225085.1 Rickettsiales bacterium
GAAATGCGCGGAGTGATTGATAATGTCCGCCTTCAACTGCAAACCGCTGCGCTGAATGGTTCGGGGACGCGCCTTCCACCTTCAGTGGCACGCGCGCTGCTATCACAAGTGGCGACCGCGACCGCCCAAGCAACCGCCGAAGTCAAAGCGGCTGAGACCACCTCAGCTTCTGCCGCTACCGAGAGCAATACCGTCAAAGCCGTCGCCAAAGCAGCGCTTGATGCCGCCGCTGCCCGCGAAGAAGATGAAAAACGGAAAAAGGCAAAAGCTGCCGTCATTACCCTCAGCGCGGCGACACCATTCAGCTTCAATCTCTTCCCCAGTATCTCAAGCCCCATTGGGTTCCCAACTATCATTTCCATGCCGTCATTCTCGGCGGGGCCGTTCGTGCCATACGCAGAAACCGGCGATTATGTGCTCAACGTCATGGGCACCGGTGCCCAGCAACTCGGCCAAATCACGCTCGATAGCACAAACTACATCGCGCAATCCTATCCCGTGCAACAAGCAGCCAGCAGCCTGAAGGATGCCGGCGTCGCCATCTACAACACCGGCGCCGATGTCGCGCATAGTATGCATCATGGCATCATCCAGATCGGCGAGTTCGCCGGTGATGTTGGCCAAGGCATCAGCAACGCCGCCAGCGCGACATACGATGCCACTCTCAATGCCGTCACCGATCCGATCGGCACACTCACCACGATCAAAGATGCCGCCATCGATGCCGAAGAACGTGCCGTCACCAACCTCCAACAGATCGCATCGGACACCTATCGCGCCACTCGCGAAAAAATCGCCGCCGCGAAAAAAGCGGTCACTGACCACGCAACCGCCGCAAAAAATCGCGTAGCAGGTTGGTTCGGCTATGGCCCCGAAGAAACCGCCGACAAAGACACCAAACCGGCGAATACACTGAGCAAAGGCATACTCGTCACGCGTACGTTACCGGGCATAAACCCGCTCGAAAACCAGTTGGATGCATCCTCACAACTTAGTATCCTTACCATCGAAACCACGGCATTGGGGGACATCAGCCCTACCACTATGCCCATCATGGCGAGCCTCACACTCACGCCCCTTCGGTGCGCTTCTTAACGATTCCTTAACTATTTTGTTGAAAAATAGATAAAAATTGACCGAAATTCTGCGTCAGCATCTTCGGACTGTAACAGAACCGTAACAATTTCGTGCTAGGGTAAAACCATAGGAGCTCGCCCGAATGGCCATCGAATCCACCAGAATTGAGCCGCCGCCAGTAGCCCAGGACGCTGATGCCGCACGCGTCGCCATCGAGAATGTACTCGGCCAGGAAAAGGGAAACTTAAAACGCGAAATCGCGAGTGCGATGGAGCGCCTCGCCGCATTCCCCCGCACGCCAGACATTGACAAACTATTGCAGCAACTCGGCGGCCTGCATGCTGAGTTGGATAGCCCAGCCGCACTCTTCGTGCTCGGCCAAATCCGTATGGAGCTAACCAACCTCCAACCGCAAATCACCAGCGAAGTCGCCGAAGCCCAAGCCAAGCAGACGGAAGAAGTCATGGAAGGCCTCTATATCGCGGCCTTCGTCGAGGATAACCGTATCACCAATTTAGATGGCTTTGCTGAGGCCAATGGCTATGACGCCGATCTATTACACAATTATCGCCGGCTATTTGGGGATGCAGCCGGCCTCGATCCCAAAATGCAAAGCATGGTGGGGGTTATGGGCCAACACGCGACGCAAGAAGAACGCGAGGCCATGGCCCATGTCAAAACGCGCGAGGAAATGGGCATCCATATGGGCCGAATCGCTGGCCGCATGAAGCTTAGCGAACTCGCACAATATGAAGCCCAAATTGGTAAATTTCGTGAATCCATCGCCGCCGAAAGCCCAGATGCAGCGCATTTTCTCTCGATCATGGAACGCCAAGCACATGATTATAACGAGGCCATAAAAAAGGGCCAAAAACCCGTTAACGACTATGTGCTCGTACCGCCAGAATTACAGGAATTGCAACACGCTAACATTAAAGACCCGAACCAGCTAAAAGCACAATTTCTGACCCAATACCAAAAATACGAAGAGCGCCGCAGTGCCGAGCTTGAGAACGCATCCAGAAATCTACCGCCTGAAGAACTTGAGAACCTCCGTAATTATGCCCGCGATGCAGGCTTGAATCTAAATGATCCGCATCTGCTTTTTCGGATCAAACAGCGGATGGATATGGATCACGCCAAACTCCCCACCGCGGAACAAGTCTATGCTAAGCAAGAACACGGCGAATCCCTGACGCAAACAGAACGTGCCGTGCTCTCCATGGCCGTCACGAACGATATGTATGGCAATTACGGTACCGCAAGCCTCTTCCGTGACGTTGTCAAAACGTTAGAAACCCAAGTGCCCGATCCTGCCGAACGCGACCGGCGATTTTATACGCAATCAACCGACGAAAAAATGCAATTCATTGAAGCATCCCTAAACGGTGGTAAGTTGCCAGCCTCGGAAAAAGCTGCGTTACGCGTGTATCTCGAACGCTTAAAAACGCCCGCAGACTACGGCACTTTCGTACAAAAAATGACAGAAGCCGAAAGCGCTCGCGACCCTAAAATCATGACGGATTTTCTCGCCCGCCAGGCTGACCCCGATTACGGCAAAGACGATCGTGCCCCCGCCGTGGTCAAAGCGATTGACCAAACCGTTGCCTATCAAGGCACACTTGATATGCGCTTCGGAACGGATAATGCACGATTCACCGCGCAAGCTGTCGCCGCCAGCGCGAAGGAGGATGCCTACGCAACCCTCCAGGCTCTGCGCGCCCGCGCCGCTGATACCGCATCAGCAACCGCAGCTGACTCCAGCACTAAGCTTGATCGGTTCGGGCCGGTCGATGCTACGACGTATGCTATTTATCAAAGTGGTCGTGAGCAGCGCGCACTCGCCGAAAAAGCAACCGATCTGGCGCAAAAAGCGGCACTTCAGCAACAAGCTAATCAGCTCTTTGCTCTTGCACAAGAAATGGACAAACAAAGCACGCGGCTGCCAGACGTAATTCAACAGGCTGCCCGCGAGAATGCTGATGGTCATCCTACTACCGAGGATGTTGCTCGCATTCGCACCCAATTAACGGAGAAAGTGATCCACGACTATACGGCTCGTGCCGAAGCCATCGTCGATCCCACGAAAGCCGAAAAGCAATCCGAAAAAATTGCCAAAGTCACGGCCTCCAGTTCAGAAAAAGAAAAACCAGCAAGCCTGGCCGATGCCAAACTGGATTTACCAAACCTAGGTAACCTTGGTGTCACTGGTGGCGAGCCGATACCCGGCGCACCCCACGAAGTTCCGCAAGCACAAGTGGCCTCGGTGAAAGCCCCTGGCAGTGCTAATGTAGTACCAACCTAGCCTTCCCACTAGCCATTTCAGCCCATCCATGCTAATGCGCCCCCATGCAGCAGCAGGAAAACGCATCCGAAATCGTCAAACATGTCGACCTTGCCGCGCCCGAAGGGGCGAGAAGGGTCCTCATGCATTCCTGCTGCGCCCCCTGTGCGGGCGAGCTGATGGAGCAAATGGTGGTCAACGGCATCGACCTCACCATCTTCTTCTACAACCCTAACATCCACCCGCTGCGCGAATACGAAATCCGCAAAAACGAAAACATCCGCTTCGCCGAGAAAATGGGCATTCCATTCGTTGATGCCGACTACGACGTGCAAGATTGGTTTGCCCGCGCCAAAGGCATGGAGCGTGAGCCGGAGCGGGGGGTGCGTTGCACGATGTGCTTCGACATGCGCTTCGCCCGCACCGCGCTCTACGCGCATGAGCACGGCTTCCCCGTCATCACCAGTTCGCTGGGTATTAGCCGCTGGAAGAACATGGACCAAATCAATGATTGCGGTATCCGCGCCGCCGAGCCCTACGAAGGCATCACCTACTGGGATTATAACTGGCGCAAGGAAGGCGGCGGGGCCCGCATGTACGAAATCGCCAAACGCGAAAACTTCTACGCCCAACAATATTGCGGCTGTATCTATAGCTTACGTGATACCAACGAATGGCGCGAATCCAAAGGCCGCGAAAAAATCGCGATTGGCGAGACGTGGTATGAGGAGAAGCTGGGCTAGCTTAAGTGCGGCTACAGCTTGGACCCTGTACGGGGGTAGTAACCGGATAAGTAAGTGTTGATGCTTTGTCACCAGCCGGACTGACAGCGATAGGAGGGCAACGATCCGCGAGCACTTTGGCCGTTGCGAAGTTTAGATCAGCAAGTATGTCGCCACGATAATCATTCGCTAAATAAGGCATCGGAGCGCCCATTTGGCGTAATAGTCTGGCGGGTACACGCCGGTTTGTTTATCCATTGTCTCAATGATGCCGCGCAGAACTTCTCTTTGCCGCTCTAACGCTTGTCTCCAATTAGCAAGATTATTGGCGCCAGCTACACCAAGTTGCACGCTTGTTTGGACCGGCATAGTACGATCCAATTCCGTGCGAAGTGCATCCAGCGTCTCCTGCCCAGTGCCAATTTTCCCTTTTGCACGCTGAAACTCGATCGTGAACCCATTCTCAGGATCCGAAAATTTGCTAAGAATAGCAGCGTTAATTGCTACAGCCCTCTGTGTGAGCTGAAGTTCGCTAGGCTGTGCCATCGTCTAACTCCTTACACATGTTCTGAACATCATGCGTCGCTTAGGCGATCTCAATTTGAGGCCACTATATACCACAAATCGTTACGATTTGATGAAGATTTGTAGGGTCAAGCAGCAACAAGCCTAAATGACTAAAATATATAACTTATCTTCCACAGGCTTTCGCAAGCGCGCTTGGGGCTTTGATTGGGTAAAGGCCAGGCGAGGGGTTCTCACCGCCGTTCTGTATTTGTGCCAATACAAGGCGGAAAACTTGCTCGTCACTATACTTAAATTCTCTCTCTCCTGCGCATTGAAGAAGGATGTCATTGATCGCCGGAACGGAAGGATCGACGGTGTGGTAGTGAATGATACTATTCCCGCTGATATCTCTAATGGCGTATTGTTTAAGCACATCGCCACCCACAGTAATCGTCAACGTATCGGAAAGTTTTTCGCCAGTCATAGCTTCGCCTTTAGATGAATAACAAGTCCATCCTACCAAATCTTATGTGACAATTGGGTTAAGTTTTGGAACAAAAACAAAAATAACGGATATAAATCA
>JBGAJE010000121.1:0-5165 GCA_044225085.1 Rickettsiales bacterium
GCGCGCACGATTCGTATTCCGGTGCATATGATCGAGACGATTAACAAAATCGTTCGCACCTCCCGCCAAATGCTGCACGAAATTGGCCGCGAGCCGACGCCGGAAGAATTGGCGGAACGTTTGGTGATGCCGCTTGATAAAGTGCGCAAGGTGATGAAAATCGCCAAGGAGCCGGTCTCGCTCGAAACGCCGATTGGGGATGAAGAAGATTCGCATCTCGGCGATTTCATCGAAGATAAAAATGCGGTGTTACCGGTTGATTCCGCCATTCAAAGCAACTTGCGTGAAGTGACGACACGGATTTTGGCAAGCCTCACGCCGCGTGAAGAACGCGTACTGCGTATGCGCTTCGGGATCGGGATGAATACCGATCACACGCTCGAGGAAGTGGGCCAACAATTCTCGGTAACTCGTGAGCGGATTCGTCAGATCGAGGCGAAAGCGTTGCGTAAGTTGAAGCACCCATCGCGCTCGCGCAAAATGCGGTCGTTCTTGGATAACTAGGGGTTTTTCATGGCTGCCACCATTGGAACACGACTTCACACTTGGTTGCATGGCCGGTTCATCGGTCGTGATGAGTTTGGCAATCGCTATTATGAAGCCAAGCGGGCACGCAAGGGCGAGCATAAGCGCCGCTGGGTGATGTATCATGGCATTGTGGAGGCGTCGAAAGTGCCGCCGACGTGGCATGGTTGGCTGCATTATACACTCGATGCTCCGATTCCAGAAGCGACGCATAAATATCGCTGGCAGAAAGAACATCAGCCGAACTTGACGGGGACGACCGGGCGTTATTTGCCGGCGGGGCATATTAGCAAGGGCGGTCAGCGCGCGGCGGCGACGGCGGATTATCAGCCATGGAAACCAGAGTAAATTTTCGGTTCATGGTGGCAGTGGCATCGCTCGCGTTGCTTGCGGGCTGCACGTCGCTCAGTGAAAAATCGAACTCGCTTTTTGCCGATAAGCAACCGGGGATCGATAATCTCGACACGATCACCAAAGACGATAAAGAAGAGAAAGCGTGGTTCGGTTCCTTCTATGGTTCGAACCATTGCGGTGTTTGGGAAGGCACTTGCCCACCAGGTCAGGGCGGCGAATAATTTTTCGCGGTGATCGTGCGCGCCATTTCCTTGCCACGATGCGTGTGCTCTGTTAGTTGCATTGCATCCCTTTTCGCACATGAGGATTTATGGCTAACAACGCAATCGAAACAGTGATGGGTGCTGTCGTTCTGGCAGTGGCCGGTGGGTTTTTGTATTTCGCCTATAACAATAGCAATGTGAAACCGATTGAAGGCTATGCGGTGAACGCATCCTTCGCCAATATCAGCGGCATCTCGCCGGGGAGCGATGTGCGCGTTGGCGGCATCAAGATTGGAGTGGTGGAGAAGCTGCTGCTCGACCCGAAAAATTATCAGGCGGTAGCGACGATGCGCATTGGTAACGATGTGAAGCTGCCGGATGACTCTACCGCTGCCGTGCAAAGCGCAGGGTTGCTGGGTGAAAAATTTATCGCCATCGAGCCGGGTGGGGATGAGGAAAACCTCGCGGATGGCGGGAAGATTCAATATACGCAGCCTTCGGTCAGTATTGAAGAGATGATCGGGAAATTTGTCTTCTCCGGCGGTGGAGCGGATAAAGGTGGCAAGCCGGATGCGGCCGATAAGTCCGAGAAAAAAGATAATCCAGTCTCGAGCGGGCTCGAATAAACGAGGCGAATATGCGCCTTCCGCGCCGATATGTAGGAGTTGCGTTGGCGTCGGTGATGGTGACGGCTGTTGCTTCGGCACAGTCGGATGATCAGGGCGGGATTGCGCCGTTGCCATCGGATACGTCGATGACGCGCATTACGCCTGATGGGCCGTCCGACGCCGATTCTATTTTCACCACCCATAAGCCTGGCACGCTGCCGTGGAAAGCAAACGCGCCAACGGGACCTTCCGCTGCTCCCCAGCCCGTCCAAGCGATACCGTCTGCGTCGCCATTTAATACGACCCCTGCAGTCGGAAATTCGAGTGGGGCGATGCCGGATAAGGTGCCGTTTGGGCATGCATCGTTGCCGCCGGTGATTCCGGCCGGGCCGCATGCGACGACATCGGCCCCGGTGGCGGATGTGGATGCGGTGGAGGTAAGCGAGCCTGCGCCCGCCACGCCGGTAGTGCCAGAGGCTGACCCCGCGAAGGAAGATCCTGCTAACCCGACGGAACTGACGAGCCCGATTTTTGATGCGTCGAGCGATAATGGGGGGCCGCGCAAGATTGTGCTGCGGGTATTGAATAAAGTGACGGGGCAATCGGAGCGGTTGGACGCAAAGCCGAATGATTTGCTGAAATTCGGGCGGCTGGATATTTTGCCGGTGACGTGCCGCACGTCGCTCCCCACAAGCCAGCGGGATGATGCGGCGCTACTCGATATTGTCGAGCATTTGCCGGGGACGAATACGGTTAAGCCGGTGTTTCATGGGTGGATGTATGCGTCGAGCCCGTCGATCACCTCGCTTGAGCATCCAATTTATGATGTGACGATGGTGGCGTGCGAAATTGCCGATCATACGCCACCCGCGCCAAAAACTGCGAAGAAGAAGTAATGCTTCCCGTCAAACTTCCCGCTTTCCTTTGGCATTTCATTCGTAAGCAGCGTTGGTCTTTTATTGTCCTCTTCAGCTGTATGTGGGCTCATGCGCTGGAGAGCAATGTGCTGCCTTATGCGCTCAAAAAAATGGTCGATGCTACGACGACCCTCAACCCGCAGATGGTAGGTGCGTTTGCGGCGTTGCTTAACCCCATGCTGCTTTTTATCGGTGCGTGGACGCTGATGATTGTCATTTGGCGCGTGCAAGAATATGTTTACGCCTACGCGATGCCGCGTCTTTCCGCGGATATCCGCATGGCGCTTGTCGATTATACGCATGGCCACAGCCATGCCTATTTCGCGAGCCATTTTTCAGGCACGATTGCTGGCAAAATCGGCGATATGCCGCGGGTTGCGTTTTCAATTCTTGAAATCATTCGTTGGAAAATCGTGGCCACTACTTGCATCGTGCTCGTCGCCGTTATTTGGCTGGGTGCGGTGCATATCGGGTTTTCGCTTATTCTTGGCGGGTGGATTATTGTCCATCTCATTGTTAGCTATGCGTTTGCTTATCGCATCAGTGCTATTGGTGATCGGCATGCGGAAGATGAGAATATTTTGCGGGGGCATATTGTTGATGTGCTGAGCAACTTTGCAACCACGCGATTGTTTGCACGGCGGGCGTATGAGCAGGCCTATATCGGCGGATTTCAGCATATCGAACAGGCCAGCCATCAGCGCGTTCTCTATGCTATCTGGAAGGCGCGGATTGCGATTGATATTCCGATCATCGTCATGTTTGCACTCATGCTGTGGCTGCTGCTGAAGGGTTGGCAGGCTGGGTGGGCAACGTCCGGCGATATGGTATTTGTGCTGTTCACTAGCTTTAATGTGATGGCGCAAGTTTGGCTGCTGAGTAGTGAACTGCCACGGTTTTTTAGTGAGATTGGCGTGGCACATCAGGCGCTGTCACTCATCACGCAGATTCACGAAGTGGCGGATGTGCCGGATGCGAAGCCACTTGCGATTACACGTGGGGAGATTCGTTTTCAGGATGTGCGGTTTCATTATTTGCCTGGGCGCGAAATTTTCCAGGGCATGAATGTGGTGATTCGCCCGGGGGAAAAGATTGGGCTTGTTGGGTTCTCGGGTAGTGGGAAGAGCACGTTCGTGAATTTGTTGCTGCGGCTTTATGATGTGCAGGCGGGGCATATCACGGTTGATGGGCAAGATGTGGCGCGGGTGACGCAAGAGAGTTTGCATGCTGCGATTGCGATGATTCCGCAGGATACGTCGCTGTTTCACCGGACGCTGATGGAGAATATCCGCTACGGTAAGCCGGAAGCGACGGATGCGGAGGTGATTGCGGCTTCGCAGCAAGCACATTGCCATGAGTTTGTGCTGGCAAGCGAGCATGGCTATGAGTCGCTGGTAGGTGAGCGGGGGGTGAAGCTTTCCGGTGGGCAGCGGCAACGGATTGCGATTGCGCGCGCGATGCTGAAAAACGCGCCGATTTTGATTTTGGATGAGGCGACGTCGTCGCTCGACTCCATCACCGAGCATGCGATTCAGGAAAGTTTGGCAACGCTGATGCAAGGGCGCACGGCAATTGTGATTGCGCATCGGCTTTCGACCTTGGCGCATCTCGATCGCATTCTCGTCTTTCGTGATGGGCAGATTGTGGAGGATGGCGATCATGCCGCACTGCTTGCTGCGGGTGGGCATTATGCGACCTTGTGGCGGATGCAGGCGGGTGGGTTTTTGCCGGATGGGCCGGAGAACCAAGTATAATCTATTGATATTTAATTGTTTTTATCAATTTATTTTGTGGGCGCATGTTTTCCACATGGGGCTAAACGTCACAAAACCTTCACAAATCTTCGTAAGCCTCTGTGGTAAATTGTAAGGACTGGAGAGTAGGTCCAGTGTGGAAAATTAGGTAAGAAAACAATGTCAAACCGGTCAAATTTTATCGCAGCTATCGCGCCAAAAGCCCAAGCGCTTCAGGCAAAATACGGTATTCCGGCAAGCATCATTATTGCACAAGCTATCGTTGAAAGTGCTTCGGGCGATGCCGCAATCGGCAACAATATATTCGGTATTAAAGCAACCAGCAGTTGGACTGGCCCGACCCTAGAAGTGGCGACGCACGAATATGTCAATGGACAGCGAATAGCTACTACCGCCAAATTCCGCGCTTATGGAAGCGTGGAAGAATCCATGGATGATCATGCTTCACTTCTGGCGAGACGTTATTCGGATGTCATTGGCACGGATGGCAACACGGCGGCACTACTACTTCAAGGACGTTATGCAACGTCTCCGAATTATGCGGCTACGCTTCAAGGTGTGATCAGAGGTAGCAACCTTACCCAGTTCGATGATCCAAGCTTTAAAGGCTACGATCAAGACCCGGAAAAATATGCCGAGTTGCAACGCCGATTGGCTCAGCAGCATTGGGATCAACCGGAAAATCGGCCGGATGACTGGAGAGAATTTGATATGCAGGCTAAAATCTTCATGATGATTTTCTCGGGCATCATGCAGGCACTTAGTCAGCCGCAGTCGCAGCCTCCGGCTGCTACATTGAGTTCG
>JBGAJE010000122.1:0-5116 GCA_044225085.1 Rickettsiales bacterium
AGGGAACGGAGAGCCTCTTCCGTTAATTCATCTCGAACTCTTAAACGAAAGATTTTATCGGCTTGCCATTTGTCGTCGATTTTTTCTACGTGGATAACATGGCTGTATTGGGCGCCCGCGACATAAAGCCAATTATTTTCTAGCTCATAAATACCGTCCCACCCGTTGTAGTCATCTCCCGAATTTAGATAAGTGACGAGTTGAACGTTTTTGGGCGAAGAAACAAAATATAATGCTCCCGAGCTTAACATCGCAGTAGTGGAGAGGTGTTCTAGGTCCGAAACGAGATCGATTCCGAAATCACCCAGAGGTAAAACTGCAGTGGATTGCAATAAGCTCGAGTGATAGTGAACCACCCCGAATTTATTAGTATCAGAAGATGAGATTACATATGCCTTTAATCGATTGCTCCAAAAAATTGCTCGAGGCCATGCTAATAGTTTCTGCAAGTTGGGATCGAGTGGCCGCGGAGGCGTGGTTTCTTTGATAGTGTAAAGATTTGTGTCCCAGCCGCTATGATCGTGATTATAAGTTCCACCAATGTAGAGAAAGTGGCCCGAATCATCCCATGCGCGTTGATGGCTGTTTAGTTCAGTGTCGAGTATAGTTTCTAGTAAATAAGGCTTAGATAAACCTGGAGAGGGGCTGAGCAACCATACGAATGAATGGTTTGATTTTTTGGTCTGTTGATCCTCCCATGTAACGTTTTTTTCTGCGAAAATAAATTTTCCTTGAGCATTCTTATCCCAATATTGAGGTGTTATAATTTGAGAAGAGGATGAGACGACTTTTTCGTTAAGAGGTGTCGTTGCTGCGGGAATAGATAAGTCGGTTACGCAATATTTCTGAGCCCATGCCGTTGTGCTCCAAAAAGCCGCAGATAAGAAAATTATCAATAAGCGCATTTTTAACTACTAGAACAGGATGGATAAAATGCCAAGCGAGCTTTACCCTAACCTCCAAATGAATAATAACTTTTCCATGAAAACCATCCTCCACGTCGGCTGCGGCCCGCAAAATAAGTCCCATCTGCGCGGGTTTAACACGGCGGAGTGGAACGAGCTGCGTTTCGATATCGACCAGTCCGTGAAGCCCGACATCACCGGCACCCTTACCGATATGTCCGCCGTCGCCACCGGCAGCGTCGACGCGCTTTATTCCAGCCACAATATCGAGCATCTCGCCCCGCACGAAGTCCCCATCGCCGTGCGCGAATTCCACCGGGTGCTGGCGGATGATGGGTTCGCCATCATCCTCTGCCCGGATTTGCAACGCGTCGCCGAAGCCGTCCTCGCCGACCGCATGTTCGAGCCGCTCTACGTCTCCTCCGCCGGCCCCGTCAGCGCGATGGACATGATCTACGGCCACATCGCCTTCACGGCGGACGGCAACGAATACCAAACCCACAAATGCGGCTTCACGGCGAGCACCTTGAGCGGCGTGTTCCTGCAATACGGCTTCGCCAAAACCTATGGCGGCCGCGACCTTGTAACCTAGGCCCTCTGGCTCATCGCCTTCAAACAACCCCAGCCGGAAGCCACCATCATACCCATCGCCGAGACGTATTTGCCCTGGGCGTAAGCCCATTGTAGGGAAGCCAAGTCCCCGCTAGACGCCCACGCCCGAAGCATTATAGTGCGCCCATGAACCCACCCCCTCGCATCTACGCCCTCATCGTCGCCGCCGGCACTGGCAGTAGGGCAGGGGAGGGCACCCCGAAGCAATATCGGCACGTGGCGGGCAAGCCGCTCCTCACCTATAGCTGCGAAGCGCTGGCGAGCCACCCGGCCATCACTGGCATTCAAGTTGTCATCCACCCGGATCACGCCGCCGAATACAAAGCGGCGATGGATGTCTCGCTCGACTGGCGCGGCAAAGGCCCTCCCAAACCGCGCAGCAAATTGGCCGGTGGCAAGCTGCTCCCATCCGTCATCGGCGGTGCGGCGCGCAGCGATTCGGTCCGCGCTGGCCTCACCGCACTCGCGCATCTCCAGCCCGATTATGTGCTCATTCACGATGCCGCGCGCCCCTTCCTCAGCCACGCGGTGATCGAGGCCATCATTGCCAAACTATCACCCGAGCAGGCCGTCGTCCCCGCGCTGCCGGTGGTTGATACCGTCCGCCGCTATGACGCGAAAAGTTGGAGCGAAATCCCGCGCGATGGGCTCCTGCGCATCCAAACTCCCCAAGCATTCCCGTTCCTCGCCCTGCAAAAAATATATGCCAGAGCCACCGCCATCGCGACGGACGACGCCGCCATCTGGCTTGCCGCCGGCCTCCCACTCGTCTATGTCGAGGGGGAAGAGAGGCTACGCAAAGTGACCACGGCAGCAGATATGGATTGGGCGGAAGACAAAGCCGCCACCGGCACACGCCGCATCGCCGTCGGCATGGGCACGGACGTGCACCAGCTCATGCCCGCCGGTGACAAACACATCATCCGCCTCGGCGGCATCGATATCCCCCACGACCACAAACTCCACGGCCATTCGGATGCGGATGCAGTGCTGCATGCGGTGGTCGATGCCATCCTCGGTGCACTGGCCGAAGGCGATATCGGCATGCATTTCTCCCCCACCGACGAACGCTGGAAAGGCGCCGATTCGCGGTTGTTTGTTGAAGAGACAAGAAAGCGCGTTATCGCGCGCGGCGGCGTCATCCAACATCTCGATGTGACGGTGATCTGCGAATCCCCCAAAATCGGCCCCCACCGCGAGGCAATGCAAGCCGCCGTCGCCGCCATGCTGAAATTACCCCTCAACCATGTCAGCATCAAAGCCACCACCACCGAAAAACTCGGCTTCACTGGCCGCAGCGAAGGCATCGCCGCCCAAGCCGTCGCGACCATCAGCCTCCCGGAGGATGCATGAGCACGAAATGCACGCTCGCCACGATGTTTGGCACCGGCCTCGTCCCCAAAGGCCCTGGCACGGCAGGCTCACTCGTCGCCGCGCTGATCGGCTACGGCATTCTCCTACTACCCTACGGCTGGGCGATCCTCATGGCAGGCGTCATCCTATTCACCATCCTCGGCACCCAATCCGCCAACCACTACATGGTAACCCACAACACTGCGCACGACCCCAGCGAAATCGTCATCGACGAACTCGCCGGCCAATGGCTCACTTTCAGCATCTGGCACGGCTGGCTGATCGCGATGGCCGGCAACCGTCACGCCGCATTGGCCTTGCTGCAGGATATGAGCGCATCACCACTTTACCTCGCACTCGGCTTCATCCTCTTCCGCTTTTTCGACATCCTAAAACCTTGGCCGATTAGCTGGGCCGATCGTAAAATGAAAGGCGGCTTCGGCGTGATGTTCGACGATCTCCTCGCCGCCATCCCCGCCGGCACGATCCTCTACGTCCTCTACCTCTTTTCCCCGTATGTCTTCGGGCATGTGGAATCGACGGTGTAAAATCGAAATATGTCATTCCTGCGAAAGCAGGAATCCAGTGCGCCGCGTCTGCGGCGCGAATATCACTTGAAAATGCTGGATGCCAGCCTGCGCTGGCATGACAGTAGGAGAAAATCATGTTCCCAGCCGATCTCATCACCCAAGCCCGCCAATTGCTGGACACACTCCGTGCCCGTAAACAAACGCTCGCAACGGCCGAATCCTGCACTGGCGGCCTCATCAGCGCGCTGCTCACCGAAATCCCTGGAAGTTCAGATGTTTTCACGCATGGCTTCATCACCTACGCAAACGCGGCGAAAGAGCAAATGCTCGGCGTACCCGCCGCCCTCATCACAACCTACGGCGCCGTCAGCGAACAAACTGCCCGCGCGATGGCTGAGGGTGCGCGCGCTGTTTCAGGTGCATCCATCGCGATCGCTATCACCGGCATCGCCGGGCCAGGCGGCGGCAGCGCTGAGAAACCCGTAGGGCTAGTGCATATCGCCCTCGCCCAACTCGGCCAACCCACGTGGCATAAGCGTTATACATTCACTGGCGATAGATCAGCGGTGAGGTTACAAGCAGTAAAATCGACGTTAGAACTAATGTGTCAGTAAGGGAACCTCGGATTCTCGTTCCCACCCCTGCATATGCTCAAGTGAAGCACCGCGTGTAATAATCAATTCACTAGGTTCGGTCATTTCTGCATAGATCATTGCTTTAGTGATTTCATTAGTATGGTAGTGGCGTGCTAGGGACTCAGCTGTTTCCCAGGGAGTTTTTGAGCCGGATTTTCGCACGATACTGAGAATGGCACGCCGATAGCACCGACCCAATTTGTTGAACGCTGGCATGTCTGGCAACATAGAGGCTCTGCTATATGAAATAATTTAAGAACACTTTGCTAGCAGCGAATCATGACAAAATGATGACAATTCTGTGACGTCCTGATGACAGTCTCAAGGCATTACTACTTCTTCTGCTTACCCCGGAAGGTTTTCGCCCAGTCCCCCTTGGCCTCCTGCCGCCCGCGCGCAACCGCCAGCGCATCGGGGGCCACATCCTCGGTAATCACCGAACCAGCGGCCACCATGGCCCCGTCCCCAATCGTCACCGGGGCGATCAGCGCCGAGTTGGAACCGATGAACACATCGCGCCCAATCACCGTCTGATATTTCTGATAACCGTCATAATTACACGTAATCGTCCCCGCGCCGATATTGGCTTCCTCGCCGATGGTCGCATCCCCGATATAGCTGAGATGGCTGATTTTTGCGCCATCCGCCACATTGCTTTTCTTGATCTCAACGAAATTCCCGACCTTCACATCCGCCCCAAGCTTCGTGCCCGGGCGCAAGCGTGCAAACGGGCCCACAATCGTTTCTGCGCCAATCGTTGCGCCTTCGATATGGCTGAATGCCTTGATATGCACGCCATCCGCAATCCTCACCCCAGGGCCGAAAAATACATTGGGTTCGATAATCACATCGCGCCCCACCACCGTATCCGCCGCGAAAAACACGCTATCCGGGTCGATCAGCGTCGCGCCATTATCCATGTGCATCTTCCGCGCGCGGTATTGGAAAATCGCCTCAGCAACGGCGAGCTCACTGCGTGAATTGACGCCGAGCACTTCATCCGGATCGCCCTCAACCGCAGCAGCGTGATAACCCTTGGCCCGCGCGAGCGCGACGACATCGGTGAGGTAATACTCACCCT
>JBGAJE010000123.1:0-5143 GCA_044225085.1 Rickettsiales bacterium
CTTGCGTTCCCCGACCTCAATTTCGAGCCGTATTTCAGCTTCGGTCGCTTGCGCCCGGTGCACACTTCTGGCGTGATTTTCGCGTTCGGCGGTAGCGTGCTTTTCGGTACGTCGTATTTCGTCGTTCAACGCACTTGCCGCACGCGGCTATGGAACGACAAACTCGCCCTTTTCACCTTCTGGGGGTACCAGGCATTCATCGTCATGGCGGCGGTAGGCTATCTGTTCGGTGTCACGCAAGGTAAGGAATACGCTGAGCCAGAATGGTATGCCGACCTTTGGTTAACCATCGTTTGGGTGGCCTACCTTGTTGTGTTCATGATGACGTTAAAGAATCGCGAGGAGCCGCATATTTATGTCGCCAACTGGTTCTACCTCGCTTTCATCGTCACCGTTGCGGTGCTGCATTTGGTCAATGGCGTTAGCATTCCCGTCTCGGGTCTCGGCGCGAAAAGCGTGCCGGTCTGGGGTGGTGTGCAGAGCGCGCTCATCCAGTGGTGGTACGGCCATAATGCTGTCGGCTTTTTCCTCACGGCCGGGTTCCTTGGCATTATGTATTACTTCATCCCGAAGCGCGCCAACCGTCCGGTTTATTCCTACCGCCTGTCGATTCTGCATTTCTGGTCGCTGATCTTTATCTATATCTGGGCCGGACCACACCACCTGCACTACACGGCGCTGCCGGATTGGGCGCAGACCCTTGGCATGACCTTCTCGATCATGCTTTGGATGCCAAGTTGGGGCGGTATGATTAACGGCATCATGACCTTATCAGGCGCGTGGAATAAGTTGCGTGAAGATCCCGTGCTGCGATTCATGGTCGTGGCGCTTGCCTTCTACGGCATGAGCACCTTCGAAGGACCGCTGATGTCGATCAAAACCGTCAACTCCCTCAGCCATTATACTGACTGGACTATCGGCCACGTGCATTCTGGTGCGCTGGGCTGGGTGGCGTTCATTAGCTTCGGCGCCATCTATCACCTTGTTCCCATACTTTGGAAAAAGAAGGAGCTTTATTCCATGCGTCTCGTCAATGTCCATCTATGGATCGCGACCATTGGGATCGTGCTTTATATCACCTCGATGTGGATTGCGGGCATTATGCAGGGCCTGATGTGGCGTGCCTATGATGCGATGGGGTTCCTCGAATATTCCTTCGTCGAGACCGTGGAAGCTATGCATCCTTATTACATCATTCGCGCAATGGGTGGGCTGCTCTATCTCACGGGTATGTTGATCATGGTGTATAATTGTTGGCGCACTATCACTCGTTGCGAGAAGGAGGTGGCCCATGCTTAAGCACCACTCCAAACTCGAACGTAACTCCATTTGGTTACTCATTGGTATTATCATCGTTGTCGCTATCGGTGGGTTGATCGAGATTGTGCCACTTTTTCGTATCGAAACCACGATCGAAAAAGTCAGTGGCATGCGCGTGCTCACGCCGCTCGAACTTTCTGGTGAGCAAATCTATATTCGTGAAAACTGCTCCTCTTGCCACAGCCAGCAGATTCGTCCGCTGCGCGATGAAGTTGAGCGCTATGGCCATTACTCTCTTGCCGCGGAAAGTATGTACGATCACCCGTTTGTTTG
The DNA here is from genome assembly GCA_044225085.1 of Rickettsiales bacterium. GTDB lineage: Bacteria > Pseudomonadota > Alphaproteobacteria > Rickettsiales > UBA3002 > QFOX01. The sequence continues at coordinate 1,594 of JBGAJE010000123.1, forward strand.
GGGAAGCAAGCGCACGGGACCTGATCTTGCTCGCGTGGGTGGCAAATATTCTGATGAATGGCATACTGCTCACCTCACGCGTCCGCGCGATGTGGTGCCGGAATCGATCATGCCTTCCTATGCCTTCATGAAAGATCATGGTGTTAATTTGCTCGATATCCAGAAACTCATGAAGGCCTATCGCGCGACTGGCGTTCCTTACACAGACGCGATGATTGAGAATGCTTACAACGATGCTATGGCGCAGGCGCACGCCGATGCCGATCCAAGTGGGCTGAACGAACGTTATGGGCCGAAGGTGAATGTCCGCGATTTCGATGGGCAGAAAAACATGGTCTCAGAAATGGATGCGCTGATTGCGTATTTGCAAACACTGGGCACTCTCGTTGATATCAAAGACTATGAACTTAAGGAGGAGAAGCAGCCATGAACACACTGTTCGAATATGCGCCGCTTATTGGGCTCACATTTTTCTTTGCGATTTTTGTCGGGATTTTCGTCTCGGTTGTGCGCCCTGGCGCCAAACAAAAACTACAAATACTGGCTTTGATCCCTCTGAAGGAAGATGACCATGACCGATCCCAATAAACCCGTCGATCGTGACGAGCACACCGGCGTCGAAACTACCGGCCACGAGTGGGACGGCATCAAGGAGCTTAACCTTCCTGCGCCGCGTTGGTGGCTTATTATATTTCTTCTGTGCTGTATTTGGTCGGTTGGGTATTGGATTGTCTACCCCGCCTGGCCAACTCTTTCTGGCAATACGAAGGGCAGTGCTGGCTGGACACAATATAAAAAACTGGCGCATGAACAGGGCGAAATCACCGCACGCCGGGGCGAATTCGCAGCGAAAATAAAAACTCATTCGCTGGAGGAAATTCAGAAGGACCCGGAACTTTATGCTTTCGCTGTCGCGGGGGGAAAGACCATGTTCAAAGAAAATTGCTCCGCCTGCCACGGCACTGGCGCGGAAGGCAGAAGCGGGTACCCCAATCTCAATGATGATGATTGGCTCTGGGGTGGCGATCTGCAGTCGATTTATACCACCATCAAATACGGTATTCGCTCAAACCATGAAGCGACGCGCACCTCGCAGATGCCGCCCTTTGGCGATATGCTTAGCAACCAACAAGTCAGCGATATTGCCGATCATGTGCTCAGCCTCTCGAGCGGCAAAGGTGATAACGAAGTGGGAGCGGCACTCTTCAAGCAAAACTGTTCTTCATGCCATGGTGCCGAGGGCAAGGGTAATCGCGCATACGGCGCGCCGAACCTTGCCGATGCCATCTGGCTCTATGGGGGTGATAAGGCCAGTGTTATGCATCAAATTAAGAACCCGCGTATGGGTGTTATGCCGACCTGGCAAACGCGCTTACCCGATGAGACGATTAAACAATTGACGATTTATGTTCACTCGCTCGGTGGAGGGGAAGCTAACCCGCCTCCGAAGGAGTAAATGCATGGGTGAGAACGTCCAGTTCTTCAAGAAGCGCGAAAAAATTTACCCGCGGCGAGTTTGGGGCAAGTTCCGCAAGCTCAAGTGGATCGCTATGGTCACCCTGCTGGGTATCTATTACGGTGCACCGTGGCTGCGTTGGAACCGTGGGGCCTTGGCGCCCGATCAGGCCATTCTTATCGATCTCAATCACACGCGCGCGTATTTTTTTGGCATCGAAATTTGGCCGCAAGAAGTGTACTATATTACCGGTATTTTGATCTTGGCGGCGGTTGGTCTTTTCTTTGTTACGTCATTATTTGGCCGCGTCTGGTGCGGTTACGCCTGTCCTCAAACTGTCTGGACCGATCTCTTTGTCTGGGTTGAGCGCGTTATCCAAGGCGATCGTAACGCTCGCAAAAGGCTTGATGATTCCCCGTGGACTTTCGAAAAAATCCGCAAAAAATTCCTGACGCATTTTATTTGGCTTATCATTGGTTTCTGCACAGGTGGGGCATGGGTGTTCTACTTCAATGATGCCCCAACCCTCATGGACCAAATTGTCCATTTCGATGTGCCATGGAATGTGGGCGCCTGGATTATCGGCCTTACTTTCTCCACGTATCTTATGGCTGGCTTCGCCCGTGAGCAGGTCTGCACGTATATGTGTCCTTACGCTCGTTTTCAGTCTGCTATGTTCGATAAAGATACCCTCATTATTGCTTACGATCAGGAGCGCGGCGAACCACGCGGCAAGTGGAAGAAGAAAAGCGAATATCTCGCCCGTGCTGTCGGCAAAGCCACATATCAGGCAGAAATGACGGGCCTGCTCAACCAAGCAAAAGGCGATGCTACCATTCAACCCGCAGCGGGTCACTGCATCGATTGCGATTCCTGTGTCGTAGTTTGCCCGATGGGTATCGATATTCGCGATGGGTTGCAGATGGAATGCATTGCCTGCGGTCTCTGTATTGATGCTTGCGACAGCGTCATGGAGAAAATCGGTCTGCCTAAAGGCCTCATTCGTTATGATACGGAGAGTAAAAAGCCTTTCACTCACGCAGCACTTATTGGTACGGGGCATTTCTTCTGGTTGGCAGCTTTATGCTCTATAGCCTCTTCACCCGCTCGCCACTCGAACTTACGGTCATTCATGACCGGAACCCTCTTTTTGTTAAACTGTCAGACGGATCCATTCGCAATGGTTACAGCATCCATATTCTCAATAAATCGCATATGGATGGCACGTATGCGCTTACTATTGAGGGTATTGAAAATGCCACTATTCACGTTCAGGGAAGCAGTGATATTGCCCCGAGTGAGCTCCCAGTCTTCGCCGATAGCATTGGCGACTTTCGTGTCTTTGTTACCGCCGAGAAACAAAAAAATCGTCGTTCGGAAGTTGCATTTCGCGTTACAGAAGCCGTCAATGGGATTAGTGAACGTAAAGAAACCATCTTCGTCAGCGAGGGCAAATGAGTGGTGTGATGCAACGGCGCGATAAATTGATACCGTGGTATTTTGTGATTTTCTTCCTTGTCATCGCTCTCGTCAACGGTGTCATGGTTACTCTTGCGGTGCGCACTCATACAGGCATTGTCACTGACCATCCCTACGAAAAAGGGCTCGCTTATAATCGCGTCGTCGCCGCCGAAGAAAAGCAAGAGGCACTTGGCTGGAATGGCGAAATTACCTATGCCAATGGTATCCTCAACGTCACTGTGCGCGATAAGGGCCATCGACTTATTGTACTGGAAAAGGCCACCGCCACTATCACCCGACCCACCCAGGCGGGGATGGATTTCACGGTCGAACTCATGGGTGAAAAAACGCCCGTTGCCTTTCCCGCTAAGGGATTATGGGAAGTGCGTATTGTCGCTACTGCGCGCGGCGAAGCATACCAACAGGCAAAACGAATTGTCGTCGAATGAACCTCACGCGGTACATTACAACAGAGGCAAATGGCGAGCATAGTTTAAATTTGTTGGTCGATGGCATGCATTGTCCAAGCTGCGTTGCCATTATCGAGAATGCGCTAAAAAAACAAAAAGTCGTGACTCAGGCGCGCCTTAATCTCTCCACCAGGCGCCTCAATGTTGTCTGGAATGGTGCCAT
>JBGAJE010000124.1:0-5077 GCA_044225085.1 Rickettsiales bacterium
AGTTCCGTGGGTTGACCCGCCGCACTCGCGAAAAAAATGCTGTAGTTTCTAGGAACCGGCGCCAAATTTAGCGAGCGCATCACGGCAATGGCCCGCTCGCTATAAACCCCGGCCTGTGTATCAGTCGGCGTAGCGTTCGCACTTTCTTGCAGGTCATTATCTAAAGCGTGTTGCGGCATGTCAAAGTGAGACTAGTTTCTGCCTTTCATAGCGTCAAGCACGATACCATTAGAAAGCGGTTATCCTTGCAATATTGTGCGTTTGTGGCACAATCCACTGCAGTTTTTACCGAGTAAGGAAAAAGCGGATGACGGGCCAATCCATGTCCTACAGCAACAACGTGCGGGAAGAATCCATCTCCAATGCCCGCCCCAAATTGCTGCGCCGCCCTGCACAATTCTCATCTCCCGTCACGCCTACGCAGGCGATCCCTACCCCTCCTTCCACCGAGCTCACAGCACAGCCTGTTCCCGCGCTCCCCACACCGCTAGAGTTCTCGATACCCTCTACTACTGGCCGCTCTTGGCAGGATGATGGGCGCTTCGGTGTGATGATGATCGCCATTGTCTTACTCACCAATCTTGTACTAATGCTTTGGCTCCCCCACCTTGCCAAGTCAGAAAAAATCGCCGCCGCAGCAACTCCCAACAATACTGTTAGCAGCGTCATGCCGACCGCCACCGCTGGACCAACTCCGCAAATTACCACTTACTCACGCGCGGCGGACGGGCTTCCTAATGTGCGAGTCGTGACGGTCCACCAGCTCTCCCCCATGACGGATAGCTTCACCATCGCCCCCATTACCCGCCACGTGCTTGATGAATCGACCGAGGATTCTGACCAGTAATGCGCGTCGCCATCCATAGCGCCTCTGCCGCCGTCGCTCGCACGCTTGAAGCTCTCATCACCAGTGGTGGTCACACGATTGCCACCGCTGCCAATGCTGAGGTGATGCTGCGCGACACTATTCACCCCAAGCCCCCTATTACCACGGCTGCTCGCGTTATCTCCCTCGTCGCGACGCCGACCAACACCACCACGGAAATCTCCTGCCCAATCCGCCCCACCCAATTGCTGCGGGTGCTCGCAAACAGTAGCGCCCCACAACCACTTGCCCTCGGCGGTGGCTGGACGGTCGACACCCTCGCCCGCAACCTCACCCATACGGACGCCACACCGGTTACCCTGACAGAAAAAGAATGCACGCTCCTCAAAACCCTCGCTACTGCCTACCCCAATGCTCTCGGTCGCGATGCGCTCCTCACCGATGTTTGGGGCATCACCAGCGCCATCGATACCCATACGCTTGAGACCCATATCTACCGCCTGCGCGCCAAGCTAAATGCCCTCTCCCCAGCCGCGGGCGATATCGTCACCGAGGCCGGGGCCTACCGTCTGACCATGGAAAACACGGCAAAAACCGCCCCATAATCGCCATTTTCAATGATTTTTCTCGATTGCGAACTCGACTCCGCCCGCCCATTCCCGTTATAATGCGCGCCATGACAGCCGCCTCCCCCATCATAAAAACCGCCGAACACGCCGATGATAGCGCCGAGAAACTCTCCGTTAAACCCAACCTCGTCGGCCTCGCACCCGACCAGTTGAAGGCCGCCGTCGTAAGCCTTGGCGTGGAGCCTTTCCGCGCCAAACAAATCTGGAATTGGATCTATAGTCGTGGCGCGACCGATTTCACGCAAATGACCAACATCAAAAAAGAAACGCAAGCATTGCTCGCCGAACATTTCACCATCGCCCGCGCTGGCATCAGCCGCAATGCGGTATCGTTCGACCAAACCCAAAAATGGCTCCTTAAATTTGCTGATGAGAACGAAGTGGAAACCGTCTTCATTCCCGACGTTCCACGCGGCACGCTCTGCGTATCCTCTCAAGTCGGCTGCACCCTCGCCTGCACCTTCTGCCACACCGGCACGCAGCGTTTAGTGCGCAACTTAACACCCAGCGAGATCATCACCCAACTCCTCATCGCACGCGATGGGCTCGGTGAATGGCCCGATGCCTCCGCCCGCGAAGCAGTCCGTAAAGGCGACCAAAAACCCACCAAGAAAAACGGCGAAGCCAAAACCGCATGGGCAGTATCAACGCCCGCGCGCCAACTCACCAACATCGTCTTCATGGGCATGGGCGAGCCGCTGTTCAATTACGACAACGTCATCGCCGCTTGCAATATCATGATGGATGGCGACGGCCTCGCCCTATCGCGCCGCAAAATCACCGTCTCCACATCCGGCGTCGTCCCCAAAATCCGTCCACTCGCAAACGATGCCGGCGTCAACCTCGCCATTTCACTCCACGCTGTAAATAACGAGCTGCGCGATGAAATCGTCCCAATCAATCGCAAATACCCGATCGAGGAACTCCTCGCCGCCTGCCGCGATTATCAAGCCATCGTCAATGACCGTCACATCATGTTCGAATACGTCATGCTCAAAGGTGTGAATGATTCGGATGCCGATGCGCACGAGCTCGTCCGCCTGCTCAAAGGCATTCGCGCCAAGGTAAACCTGATCCCTTTCAATCCCTGGCCCGGCGCACCGTATGAGTGCAGCAGCAACAACCGCATCCATGCTTTCGGGCGCATCATTATGGCCGCAGGTATCGCCAGCCCCATCCGCAAAACGCGCGGCGAAGATATCATGGCCGCCTGCGGGCAGCTTAAGTCACTAAGTGAATTGAAAAAGGGTCAGAAGGTGAAGCTATAAGGATAGCGCGGTTAGCTCTGCTAGCCTCTGATCAATTTCAAAAGAAGTGCGCTGTTTTTCGTCGGCCCATTTCATCACACCGCGCAAAACTTGTGTATCAATCAACTCTAGAAGTTTCGCTTTTGTTGTCATGGGAGAAAGTGTTCTTGGTTCTGGGTTGATGCGCAATATTTGGGGCCATCCATCGAGCGCCTCTTGCTCTTTCGGCTCCAGAACCTTTAGTGAGGCCAATGTCGCGCTAATCACGCGCCCCAAAATTTTGACTGCTTCTTCATCAGTTATATAGTGCACTTTAGCACCCCCATTTCGATAATCCATGTAGTAAGCCCCGCTAAGAAAACTCACCGCGTCATGCGTTGCGATATCGACTAATGTATCGCCAATTTGATAGCCAAGATTCGCCCGCAACGGCACATCCGGATGCAACTCGCCGTAGCGCTCTCCATAAGCAAGTTTTTCCGTGAACTCGATAAAGTACCGTTCAAAAATACGCTCTATTCTTGCCTTAAACTCCGGGAATTCCCAATTCACTTCGGGTATGGGGCGATCTATTAAAACCAACGGCAGCGTCTCACGAAAACGTTTTATCGCCTCTGTTCTCTTCGCTGTTTTGCTGCGCATGATCTCAAACAAGCGATCGTCTATAAGCTCAAGTGCTTCCGCGCGATCGCTTGCCGCACGCTCGATTTTCCAATATTCAGGTCTAAACTCCATGCTCCCAAACTATCATAAGATAATGACAATTTAGTGACAAAGCCCATTTATTTTATCCCCCTCCATTTTCTAAATCACTGAAATATATATAAGTTATTAGCTTCCGATTGCCCCGCGCCGCTATTTTAGTTATAGTATCGCCATGAATCGTGGTTTTTCCCTGATCGAGCTCGCAATTGTCATCGTCATCGTCGGCCTGCTCGCAGGCGGGATTGTGGTCGGCCAATCGCTCGTTCATAGCGCGGAGTTAAACTCCATCATCGGTGATTACCAGCGCTACAAATCCGCCATCCAAACCTTCCACGATAAATACGCCGCCCTTCCCGGCGATATGACCAACGCCACCAGCTATTGGGGCAAGGACAACGCCGATTGCGGCGGTGATACCGGCACCGCGGCCACACCCGGCACCTGCAATGGCAACGGCGATAAATTAATCAGCTACGCCACCGCTGCCACCTCACGCGAATCCTACCGCTTCTGGCAACAGCTGAGCCTTGATGGGCTGATCGAGGGCAACTATACGGGCACCGGCACCATCGGCGATCCAAACACCAACGTGCCCCCCGGTCGCCTCACCGGCTCGGGTTGGACACCAGTAAGCCTCGCCCCCAATGGGGCCGAATTCAACTACACCGATGGCGATACCAAATTTGGCAATTACCTTGTTTTCGGTACTGTCTCACAAACGATTTATCCGAACATCGCCATCCTAATGCCGCGCGATGCTTTCTCGATCGACAATAAGTTCGACGATGGCAAACCTGGCACTGGTATCGTGAAATCCAACAATGACTCCTCCATCCCCGGTAACGATAACTGTGCTACCAGCAACACGATTGCCGCCCAATACAACACCACAAGCAAGCTCGTCGATTGTTGGATGGGATTTGCCTTTTAACAAACAAAGGATTTCTCGTATTATAAAACGCAAATAACTCCGGTTAGGTTTTATGGCGTCGGTGAATGTGCTGATAGTAGAAGATGTGGCGGTGAATGCGCACCCCATCTGCGTCACCCTGCGTGAAATGAACATCACCTATACCATCGCCACCCAGGTCGCTGGCGCCGCGGCTGAACTTGCCAAATCTAACCACTTTGATGTGATCTTGATGGATCTATACTTACCCAACCTCGATAGTCTCACCATCGCCGATGAGCTCCGCAGCAATGCTGCCTATAAACGGCGGCCCATTCCTATCATTGCTCTCACCACCCACGAACTGTCCGAAAACAAAATCGCCTTCCTCAAAAAAATCGGCATTGATGATTGCCTTACCAAGCCCCCCAGCAAAGAGAAGCTGTTGCGCATCATCACCCAACATGTCGTGATGAAGAAAAAACTCTAAGCTGCAAAAATTATCGCACAAAAAAGCCAGCCCCTAAGGACTGGCTTTCTGTTTCTTTTGCTTTCTACCAACGCTTGGCACATAGCCAGCTATGGCAAGCGTACTATGCTGCAGCTTCGCCATCGCCCTTCGGCTGCGCTGCAATCCGCGCCGCCGCCTGCGTAGCTTCAAGCTCAACATCGCGCTGCTTCGCCACGCGCTTCATGCGCTGGATGGCAGCACCGGTACCCGCCGGAATGAGACGACCAACGATCACGTTTTCTTTCAAGCCGCGCAGCACATCGGTTTTGC
>JBGAJE010000125.1:0-5128 GCA_044225085.1 Rickettsiales bacterium
TTGGAATTTAGGACGCTCCCGACGCTCTTTATCTTCTCCCGTCGAGCGAGGAACGGCGCGCGCTCCGTCAGGAAAACTGTGCCGGCTGGCCGGTGGCGGCGAGGACGGCGCGCCAGAGTGGACCATCGAGCATAAGCCGCTTGCGCTGCGTCACCAGCATTTTGATCGGCACATGGATGAACTGGTCGTGCAACAGGCCGATGACAATGCCAGTCTTGCCCGCCATGGCGGCGTGCACGGCATTGCGCGCGTAGAAATCGCAAAGGAGCGCATCTTCCGCGTCGGCTGGCACGCTGCGGATGATGTAGCTGGGGTCGATGTAACGCATGGTGGCCGGAATCTTCTCGGCCTTGAAATAGTTAATGATGCGGTCGCGGAGGAAGGGACCGATGTCGGCAAGTCTGGCGTTGCCAGAGGCATCGCATTCCTTGGAATTCGCGCCCAGCAAATCCTGTCCCGCACCCTCGGCAACCACTATCACGGCATGGGCACGCGAGAGGACCCGCCTTTTTAAGGTGGCGAGGAAGCCGCGTTCACCGTCGAGCATCAACGGCACCTCAGGCACGAGGCAAAAGTTCACGTCTTGATTCGCCACGGTGGCACTGGCCGCGATGAATCCCGCATCGCGCCCCATCAGCTTCACGAGTGCAATGCCGTTCTCAACGCTGTGGGCCTCGTTGTGCGCGCGGTTGATGACTTCACTCGCCTGCTCCACGGCCGTCAGGTAGCCGAAGGTGCGCGAAACGAAAGCGATGTCGTTATCGACCGTTTTCGGGATGCCGACGACGGCAAGGGGATGGCCACGGCGTTGCGCTTCCTGATACAACGCATGCCCGCCACGTTGCGTGCCGTCGCCGCCGACGGTGAACAGGATGTTGACGCCGAGCCGGATGAGATTATCCACGGCGAGTGTCACGTCAACCGGGCCGCGCGAGGTGCCAAGCACGGTGCCGCCGCTGCGGTGGATGTCATTCACAAAATCCGGCGTGAGCACGATGGGCTGGCGGGGATGGGCCGGATCAAGGCCGCAATAACCGTCCCGAAAACCCAGCACCTCTTTCACGCCATAACGATGGTGCAGTTCCAGGAATGTCGAGCGGATGACATGGTTCAAGCCGGGGCAAAGCCCGCCACAGGTCACGATTGCCGCACGGGTTTCACTGGGATTAAAGAAGAGGTTTGCGCGCGGTCCGGCCAGTTCGAAATCGAGATCATCGGCATGGAGCTTTTCCCGCCCCCGCATGATGTGGAACGGCACCCGCAGGTGATTGTCAACGGCATAAGAAATCGGCGAGGGAAAACGCGCCTCACCCAGAGCTGTTACCATCATGGAGATATAATCCGATGGATATCAAATTAGTAAAGGCATTCGGATTAAATGAATAACATCATAAAATTTTATATAAAAGAAGTGAGTCCGGGGGCGCGGTAAGGGGCTGGCGGATGAACAGATTAAATTCGCAAGTCGCCCGTACTCCTAAAAGAAAACGGGCCGGAGATTTTTTCTCCGACCCGCGTCACTTGATGAGAATCTTTTAGAGCTTCGGCGGGTTGCTGCCGTCAAGCATCTTCACCCCGACGTTGTGCTGGAAGTATTCCTTCGTCAGCGCCTTGATGATCGCGCCGCGCTTGTCGTAGAGGCGCTTCAGCTTGCGCGGCTTGTGCGTCGCCAACGCATAGTGCGTCAGGATGGGCATCGCAATGGTCGTGTCCGTGTAGCAGACGATGGCGTCGGGCAGCTTGGTCGGATCGACCTTGCCCCAGCTCACCGCTTCGCCAGGGGTCGCGCCGGACAGACCGCCGGTGTCGGGGCGCGCATCGGTGACCTGGATAAAGAAGTCCTGGCCGAATTCCTTGATGCGCAGCACTTCCTGGATCTGCGGCTCGGTTTGGAGCGTAAAGTTCTTGGGACTGCCACCGCCCCAGAGAACGACGCCGCTACGGCCGCCTGCGCGCTTGGCCGCGAGCACGATGCCGGTGGTCTCATTAACGTCGATGGACGGATTCACGCGGAGCTTGCTGCCGCGGAGTTCCACGCCCGCGACGTTCATGCCGATGGTGGAGTCACCGGGTGAACTGGTGTAGCACGGCACGCCCGCGCGATAGGCGGCGGCCATGACGCTCACGTCCTTGAGGCCGTTCTTGCGTTCCCACTCGGCGGCGTATTTGCCGATGAGATTGTGCAACTCAGCAGAGCCCATTTCCTTCTGAAATTCGGGCTGCATGAACATGTCACGCAACAGTTCGTCCGTGGCCATCAGGCCGTCAGAGTACGGGATGACGACGTCGTAGATGCGGACGAGGTCGTTGTCGCGCAGGTCCGTATCGTCGAACTTGAAGCTGCCGGAGTGCACCGGGTAATTCAGGGCGAAATGGAGATCGTGATACAGATTCGCGCCGGTGGAAACGATCCAGTCCACAAAGCCCGCCTTGATGAGCGGGATGATGCTGGAGCAACCGAGACCGGCGGGCGTCAAGGCGCCGCTGATGCTCATGCCGATGGTGACGTCATTGGCCAGCATCTGGCGGGAGAAAAGCTGGCAGGCTTCCTTGAGCCGGGTGAGATGCCGAGAAGAACTGTCCACCGTAGCGATGACTTTCGCCATACCGCTGGTAAGATTTTTGGGCTGGATGCGCTTGCCCGCCATGTATTTCTTCTTATGCGGGCAGTTCTTCTCCTTCATCCATTCCGGCATTTCGGCAATGGCTTCGCGATTATGAATTTTGTGACGTTCGGTTCTGGCCATAATAATTTCTCGGTTCGGTTGTTGAAAACGACGTGGGCCAACGATACGCAAGTAGAAGCGCTTGCCAATTCTTAATTGCCGCCCGGCATCGACCGCGCGATTCATCCCAGAGAACGCAGAACGACTAATGGACAGCACATCCAGCCCCCGGGGTTTATCCGGGGCACGAGCCCGGGGCACCGCCTAGTCCTTTTTTCCGTAATTTTTTTACACCCTAATTGTTAATTTTCTGTGACATTCTGGTTTCGACAAGGAAGACAATGATCGACATTAAATAGAGTCATGATGCGTTTCCCCCCTGCCTGCCCAGCAGCCCACAACGGTGCTTGGAGCCGCGCGAGGGGTTGTTCAACTCCACAAGTAATTGATTATGCAGGGAGATAAGCTGCAAGCCACACGCTTCGAATTGAAATACCGCGTCCACGCGGATGCGGCCCTGCGCATGCGCGATTTCGTACGCGCCTATCTGGTGCCCGATGAATATAGCGAGGGCAAACCGGACTACTCCTATCATAATCACAGCATCTACCTCGATTCGGACGACCTGCAACTCTACTGGGACGTCATCAACAGCAACAAGAATCGCTACAAGCTGCGCATCCGTTATTACGATGACGGGCCGGATACTCCGGTGTTTTTCGAGATCAAGCGCCGGATGAATGACGCCATCCTCAAGAAGCGCGCGGCGGTCCGTCGCAGTGCGGTGGAGCAACTACTGGCCGGACAGCTACCCGAGGCGCACCATCTTTTTTCTCCAGGGTCCAAGAGCTTGGATGCCATCCAGGAGTTCTGCTACCTGAAAGAGGATCTGCGGGCGTCGCCCAAGGTGCACGTGGCCTACCGGCGCGAAGCCTGGGTGAGCGTGGCCGATAATTCCGTGCGGGTGAGCTTTGATCGCGAAGTATGCAGCGCACCGCATTCCACGGGCAAGCCAACGACGCGCATCGAGAATTATTCCATGCCCTTCGCCCCCGATGTCATCCTCGAATTAAAATTCACCGGGCGCTTTCCTAATTGGTTCCGCGAAATGGTGGAAGTCTTCGGCGTGATGCAGCTCGGCGCGGCGAAATACGCGGATGGTGTCCATCAACTGGGCGAAACGCGGGCGTTCACCAACCGCGCCCTGAACGAGTGCACTGATGTGGTGGAAAAACTTTTTAAGCGGCGTTCGTCCAGGAACCTGCCGATGAACGAGCTCAGTTGAACCCAGGAACAACGTGGAAAACCTGCTTAACACCTTTTCCAGTGCCGATTACGCCTCGCAGCCGCTGAACATGATGGCGTTGCTGCTGGGACTGGGGTTGTCCTTTTTGTGCGGGCAGGCCATCGCGTGGGTCTATATGGCCACACATGCGGGACTTTCCTATTCCCGGGCTTTCGTCAACTCACTGGTGGTCATTCCCATGATCGTCTCCGTCGTGATGATGGTATTGAACAATAACCTGGTCACCGCGTTCGGGTTGATGGCGGTATTCGCCGTGGTGCGTTTCCGTAATGTTTTGCGGGACACGCTCGACACGAGTTACGTGCTGACCGTTCTGGCCGTGGGCATGGGTTGCGGCACGCAGCGATTTTCTCTCGCGGTCATCGCAACTTGCGCCCTCATGCTGGTGATGCTTTATCTCTGGTACACATCGCACGGCACGCGGCATCGTTACGACGTCATCATCAATCTGCATTGGGCGCGCCCGCTGGCCGATGTTGGCTGGATGACCCGCGTCTTGGAACGCCACGCCCGGCAACTGCATTGCGCGACCCAGCGTTCCGGCGAGGTCAATGCCGGCACTGACTTTTCCTATCGACTCCTGCTGCGCAACCCTGACTGCGTGGATGATCTCGTACAGGAATTGCGAACCGTTGAAGGGGTCTCGCGCGTGACCGCGATGAAAGCCCAGGAGGAGTCCGAACTATGAAGCCAGATCCCCTGCCGGTAGTTCCCAGCCCCCCCTCGCATCGCTGGCGGCAGTTCCGTCTCCTCGTCCTGCCGTATCTGACTTTCGGCCTCGTATTGTGCGCCGTGGTCTGGCTCTGGGGACGCAATCTGGCCAACCCGCTTCTGACGGGACAGGCAGAAGGGCTTGAGGCGGATGTCGCCAGCCCGCGACCGGGCAAGATTTCCCAACTTAAAGTTGTCCTTTATCAGCAGGTGAATGCGGGGGATGTGATCGCCGTGGTGGATGCGGCGGACCCGATGATCTTGAGCAACACATTGGCTCTGGCGAAAGCGGAGATGGATGCCATCCGCGTAGACCAAGGGTATCGTCCGACCGATAAGATTCGCTATGCGGATTTTCAATTTGACTGGTTGAAGCTTCGTGCGGAACTAGCCTCACTGGAAGCGGCCCTGGCTTTCGACGAGATCGAATTACAACGGGCGGAAA
>JBGAJE010000126.1:0-5330 GCA_044225085.1 Rickettsiales bacterium
TGGTCAGCGGTGCGGGGAAACTATCGCTTGATTATGTGGTTGAGCGGAAGGTCGTTGGGCGTGGGATGATTTAAACTAATGCCGTCATGCTGAACTTGTTTCAGCATCCATCAAGGAGCATCTGCGGCGCAGATATTGTAAGATGGATCCTGAAACGAGTTCAGGATGACGGTTGGAGTTGAGTGACTACGCCGCCTCGGCTTCTTCGAGGTCGATTTCCATGCCGAGGGCGCGTTTGTAGAGGTCGAGCATGTATTCGGCTTCGGTGCGCTCGTTGGCTTTCATTTTGCGCAGTTTGAGGATTTGGCGCATGGCTTTTACGTCAAAACCGTTGGATTTTGCTTCGGCCATCACATCGCGAATGTCGCTGGCGATGCCGGCTTTATCTTCTTCCAAACGCTCGACGCGTTCGATGTAGCTACGCAGTTTTGGTGCTTCGACGCCGCCAGTGGTAACGGATTGTTTTTTCATGGTTATGCTGCCCTATCTTTTGTTGTTTTGTTACGGTTAGACCCAATGGGTGGTAGACTCTAACCTGCCATCCACATGGCGTGCAACTTGGGCCTTGCCATTATCCACACCCCTATGCCATAATGCCCGTCCCAATAAACTCGGAAGGGGGTATTTACTCGTGGTTGAAGTTGTTGTTCGTGATAACAACGTGGATCAGGCTTTGCGCGTGCTCAAGAAGAAGATGCAACGTGAAGGGATCTACCGTGAGATGAAAATGCGCAAGCATTACGAAAAACCGTCCGAAAAACGTGTGCGCGAGGCTGGTGAAGCCGTTCGCCGCGCCCGCAAATTGGCTCGCAAAAAATCGGATATGTTCGACTAGTATTGGTTTGCTACGGTTTGATCTGCTGATCAAACCTGCGCGCCGCTTCGCGGGCTGATGGCTCGCTCACCCGGTTCGCATTAGGGCAAACGAACATAGTTCATTGATGAAAAAGGCCGCTCTTTAGCGGCCTTTTTTATTAACCAAGCTTTAAGGGTTTTAGGGTTAAATGGTGAGTTCAATAAGGGGAGCGCTTATGGCAACGAAAACACCAGTAAAACCGGTACTGAATATTAGCCGTCGCCCTACGCGTCGGGATTGGGAAGATTTGGCGGGTCTTGGCAATAGCGATCCGGAACGCACGCGCCAGGTATTGCAAAGCTGGCTTAATGGCACGGAAACGCCGCGCCCCGACGTCAAAAAATAAGCGCGGATTAAAGCGCCTTCACCGCTTTCACTAGATTTTCCGTCGCGACCTTCGCGTCGCCGAATAGCATCATCGTGTTGTCCTGATAGAATAGCTCGTTCTGGATACCTGCGTAACCGGCGGCCATGGAGCGCTTGTTGAAGATGACGTTGCGTGCGTCGCCGACGTTTAAGATTGGCATACCATAGATCGGGCTTTTGGGGTCGTTTTTCGCGGCGGGGTTGGTGACGTCGTTCGCGCCGATGACGTAAACCACATCCGTGGTCGCGAAATCGTTGTTGATTTCTTCGAGCTCGACCACGTTGTCATACGGCACGTTTGCCTCGGCGAGGAGAACGTTCATGTGGCCAGGCATGCGGCCCGCGACGGGGTGAATGGCGTAGCGCACTTTGATGCCTTTATGTTCGAGCGCTTCAGCCAATTCGCGCACGGCGTGTTGGGCTTGGGCAACGGCCATGCCGTAGCCGGGGACGATGATGACGGAATCGGCATTGGCGAGGAGGAAGGCGGCGTCTTCGGCCGCGCCGGTTTTGACTGGCCTGTCATCCTTACCTTTAGTTTCGCCCGTCGACGCCGTCGACCCAAAGCCGCCGAAGATGACGTTGATGATGGAGCGATTCATCGCTTTGCACATAATGTAGCTGAGGATGGCGCCGCTGGAGCCGATGAGTGCGCCTGCGATAATCAGCAACGGATTGCCTAGCGTGAAACCAATGCCGACCGCGGCCCAGCCGGAGTAGGAGTTGAGCATCGAGACGACAACGGGCATATCCGCGCCGCCGATGGGGATGATAAGGAGGACGCCAAGCGCAAGGGCGATCATGATCATCACGATGAAGATAAATTTCGCTTCCGTCGCGCAGAAGACGAGGAGCAGGAATAGCAGCGCAAACCCCAGCGCGGCGTTGACCATATGCTGGCCTTTGAACCGAACGGGCGCGCCGGAGACAAGGCCTTGCAGTTTGGCGAAGGCAATGATGGAGCCGGTGAAAGTGATCGCGCCGATGATAACGCCGAGGCTCATTTCAATCAGGCTGCCGAGGTGGATTTCACCGCTGATGCCGATGCCGTAGGATTCCGGTGACCAAAGTGCAGCGAGGGCAATCATCACGGCGGCCGCGCCGACGAGGGAGTGGAAAGCGGCGACGAGTTGGGGCATCGCGGTCATTGCGATGCGTTTGGCGATCACCGTGCCGATGGCGCCGCCGATGGCGATGCCGACGAAGATGTAACTATAGGATTGCACTTGCGGCAGGGTGAGGGTGGTGAGGATGGCGATGGCCATCCCGGCCATGCCGTATTGATTCCCGCGGCGCGCGGAAACGGGGGAGGAAAGGCCGCGCAATGCCATGATGAAACATACGGCGGCGACAAGATAAGCAAGATAAGCGAGCGAGGACATTATTTACGCTCCTTCTTTTTAAACATGTCGAGCATGCGTTGGGTGACGACGAAGCCCCCAAAAATATTGATGCTGGCGATAATCACGGCGACGAGGCCGAGCGTGTGGGAGAAGCCGAAACCATTGGGCCCCAGCGCAATGATGGCGCCAACGATGATGATGCCGGAGATGGCGTTGGTGACGCTCATTAACGGAGTATGAAGGGCGGGGGTTACGCGCCAAACCACATAATAACCCACAAAGCACGCAAGCACAAACACGGTGAAGCCGAAAATGAATGGATCAACCATGCCGCCATGGGCGATTTGAGCTTGCAGCGCTTCGGATTGCTGTTGCAGCTCACTGGCTTGCTGAGCAATGTCGCTTGCTTGTTTGCTGATGGTGTTGAGATCGGTCATGCGTACTCCTATTTCGCCAGCATCGGGTGGACGACGCTGCCGCCTTTGGCGACGAGCGTGCCCTTGATGAGCTCATCGTCGGACTGGACATTGAGGGTTTTTGTTTGTTTGTCGACCATCAGCGTGCTGATGAAATTGAAGAGATTGCGCGCGTAGAGCGGGCTGGCATCGGACGCAGCGCGGCTTGGCAGGTCGCTGTAGCCGAGGATGGTGACGCCGTTATCGGTCGTCGTTGCGGCATCGAGCTTGGTGAGTTTGCAGTTGCCACCGGCAGCGGCGGCGAGGTCAACGATCACACTGCCGGGTTTCATGCTGGCGACCATGGCGCTCGTGATGAGCTCCGGCGCGGGGCGGCCGGGGATGAGGGCGGTGGTGATGATGATGTCCTGCGCCGGAATCACTTTCGCGAGCGCTTCTTCCTGGCGGCGTTTGTCTTCCTCGCCGACTTCTTTGGCGTAACCACCGGCGGTTTCGGCGTTGCCGCTGGATTCGACCTCGATGAATTTCGCGCCGAGAGATTGGACTTGTTCTTTGGTGGCCGCGCGCACGTCGAACGCGCTCACTACCGCGCCGAGGCGTTTGGCGGTGGCGATGGCTTGCAGGCCCGCGACGCCTGCGCCGAGGACGAGCACTTTGGCGGGGGGGATGGTGCCGGCGGCGGTCATCATCATCGGGACGGTTTTGGTGGTAGCGGCGACGGCTTCGATTACCGCGCGGTAACCGGCGAGGTTGCTTTGGGAGCTTAGCACATCCATCGACTGCGCGCGGGAGATGCGGGGGAGGAGCTCCATGGCATAGGCGTGTAGCGAGCGGGCGTTGATGGCATCAAACCGAGTGGATGTGTCGAGCGGGTTCATCATGCCGATGAGGATGGCACCTTGGGGGATCTGGGCAATGACATTGTCCGACGGGGTATCGACGCAGACAACAATATCAGCACCCGTGAAGGAGAAGCGAAGGTAGGCGGCAGACCGCCACGCTTGCGCCTGCTTCAGCGTAGCGCAGCATCGCTAATGCCGGATTTGAGGCCTGCACCGCGTTCAATGGCGACCGTGATGCCCATGGCGACGAATTTCTTTCACGGCATCCGGCGGCGGAAGTGTGGCGCGACGCGTGGCCGTGGGTGGTGAGATTCTTTAGCGGCGGCGATTTTCATGTTTTCCTGCAATTTGCCGCCACCGATGGTGTTAGCGTAGGTTTGACGCGTGCGCAACAGTCGTATATAATGAAAGATACTTCATGTGAGAAAGTCCCCATGGCGCCAAAGAAAAAGCTGAGTAAAACTGCTAAAAAAACGAAACCACCTGTACGTGTTGTGGTGGGGATTATTATGGGGAGCCAGTCGGACTGGGCGACGATGCAGGCGGCGGCCGAGATGCTTGACGCGCTACGCGTGCCCTATGAAACGAAAATTGTGTCGGCGCATCGCACGCCGAAGCGCTTGTTTGAATATGCGACGACGGCGAGCAAGCGTGGACTGAAAGTTATTATCGCGGGTGCGGGCGGTGCGGCGCATTTGCCGGGGATGACGGCATCGCTAACGGCGCTGCCGGTGCTGGGTGTGCCGGTGAAATCCAAATCGCTTGAGGGGATGGATGCACTGCTTTCCATTGCACAGATGCCGAAGGGAATTCCGGTCGGCACGCTGGCGATTGGGGAACATGGTGCGGCGAATGCTGGATTGCTTGCGGCCATGATTTTGGCACTCTCGGATAATGCGCTGGCTGCGCGTGTTGAAAAATGGCGGACCTCGCAAACGAGCAGTGTCGCGCTTGAGCCGAGATAATGAGGGCGTGGCGTCACATTATCGGGATCGTGGGGGCAGTGGCGATGCTAACAATGCCACTTGCGCAGGCGCAGACGCTGAGCATCAACGATTATAGCTATGATACGGTATGCGATTTTACGAATCGTTATTTTATCCGCCTCAAGCGCCGTATCGAGCCAAAAGAGTGGGATGCGATTTTGCAGGGAAAAGGTACGCACACGACCATTAAGCGTGATGATGCGAAGTTGAGTATTATCACCTACAGCCATCGCGGATTGCGGGTGAAATATAGTTTGGATAAGAAAAAGAAACCGCATATTTGGCAGGTGGATTTGGATCAATCGCGCATTTCGCAAAGTTTGCGCAATAAGGCGGACTTTGTGGAGCTTTTCAAAATCACGCCGGGCGAGATTATGCAGCCGGTGGTGAGTATGGAATGCGACGGTGCGATGCTGCATGCCACGATTGATAATCGGCGGGTGACAAAGTTGTCGCTTACTATTCCGCCCAGTGCGATTTGAGAGCGAGGTGCGATGACGATTACTCCTCCAGGTTCCACG
>JBGAJE010000127.1:0-5052 GCA_044225085.1 Rickettsiales bacterium
GCAGTGCAACCATCGACACAGTTTGAAGCAAACGCATGGGAAATCCTTTTCGCTTAGTGAATCATCTGCCAGCGGTTTGGCATAAATCACGGGGTAGCGCAAGATCGTAGAATATGACGATAAAATGTGGCGCGGCAATTGACAGGCGGGGGGTCAACCCCTATGTATCCGCGAGCTTTATCTTAACTAGGGGCGTCATGCTTCAAGCCATTGCTAAAAAAATCTTCGGCAGCGCGAATGATCGCGTGGTGGCAACCTATGCCCGGCATGTTGCCGCCATCAACGCCCTCGAGCCCGAAATGGCCGCCCTGACTGATGAGCAGCTGCGCGCCAAAACGGACGAATTCCGCACCGCCATCGCCAACGGCGCCAAACTAGCCAGTCTCTTGGTGCCCGCCTTCGCCGTCGTGCGCGAGGCAGCCAAACGCGTCCTCGGCATGCGCCATTTTGATGTGCAGCTTGTCGGCGGCATGGTGCTCCATCGCGGCATGATCGCCGAGATGCGCACGGGGGAAGGCAAAACTCTCGTC
The DNA here is from genome assembly GCA_044225085.1 of Rickettsiales bacterium. Lineage (GTDB taxonomy): Bacteria > Pseudomonadota > Alphaproteobacteria > Rickettsiales > UBA3002 > QFOX01. Next base: position 531 of record JBGAJE010000127.1, read on the forward strand.
GCCACCCTGCCCTCCTACCTCAACGCCCTCTCCGGCAAGGGCGTGCACGTTGTTACCGTAAACGATTACCTCGCCCGCCGCGACTCGGAATGGATGGGCCGCATCCATCAATTCTTAGGCCTCACCGTGGGTGTCATCGTCCACGGGCTGGAGGATCACGAGCGTCGTGCAGCTTACGCCTGCGACATCACCTACGGCACCAACAACGAATATGGCTTCGACTACCTGCGCGACAACATGAAATATAGCCGCGAGGAAATGGTCCAGCGCCCCTTCAATTACGCGATTGTGGATGAGGTGGATTCCATCTTGATCGACGAAGCCCGCACCCCGCTCATCATCTCCGGCCCAACGGAAGATAATTCCAGCCTCTATATCAGCATCGACCGGCTAATCCCTCAACTCAAAAAAACCGATTACGATCTCGACGAGAAAAGCCGCAACGTCACCCTTAACGAAGAAGGCGTGCGCCATATCGAAGACCTGCTCGCCACCGCAGGTTTGCTCGAGCGCGGCAGCGGGCTTTACGACATCGAGAACGTCAATATCGTCCACCATGTCAACCAAGCGCTGCGTGCCCACGCGCTCTTTAAGCGCGACAGCGACTATATTGTGAAAGACAATAAAGTCATCATCATCGATGAATTCACCGGCCGGATGATGGAAGGCCGCCGTTATTCCGAGGGCCTCCACCAAGCACTCGAAGCGAAGGAAAAAGCCGATATCCAAAACGAGAACCAAACGCTCGCATCGATCACCTTCCAAAACTATTTTCGCCTCTTCCCCAAACTCGCGGGCATGACCGGCACCGCGATGACCGAAGCAGGCGAATTCTCGGATATTTATAAGCTCGAAGTCATCGAAATTCCAACCCACGTCCCTGTCGCGCGGCTCGACCATGACGACCAGATTTACCGCACCAGCGACGAGCGCGACAAGGCCGTGGTCGAACTCATCAAAGAAGCTCATGCGCGCAAGCAGCCCGTACTTGTCGGCACCGTCAGCATCGAAAAATCGGAAGCCTTCTCGGACCGGTTGAAGCGCGAGAAAATCCCTCACCAGGTACTTAACGCCCGCTATCACGAACAAGAAGCAAGCATCATCAGTCAGGCAGGTCGCCCCGGCGCCGTTACCATCGCCACCAACATGGCCGGCCGCGGAACCGATATCATGCTCGGCGGCAACCCGGACATGCTCATCAAAGCCGTCACCACGGACGAGATGAGCGACGCCGAGAAACAAAAAATCGCCGAGCGCATCCGCGCCGAAGTGACCGCCAATAAAGAAATCGTGCGCGGTGCGGGTGGGCTGTTCGTCATCGGCACCGAGCGGCATGAATCTCGCCGCATCGACAACCAATTACGCGGCCGCTCCGGCCGTCAGGGTGACCCAGGCGCGTCGCGGTTCTTCCTCTCGCTGCAGGACGATCTCATGCGCATCTTCGGCTCCGAGCGGATGGATAGCGTCCTCACCAAACTCGGCCTGAAGGAAGACGAAGCCATCGTCCACCCCTGGATGAACAAAGCGATCGAGCGTGCCCAAACCAAAGTCGAGCAACGCAACTACGAAATCCGCAAAACATTGCTGAAATTCGACGACGTGATGAACGATCAGCGCAAAGTCATCTACGAACAGCGTATTGAATTGATGGAAGCACAAGAAGTGCACGACACCATCGCCGAAATGCGTAGCGACGTGGACCATCACCTCGTTGATTTTCATATTCCGCCCGAGTCCTACGCCGAAAATTGGAACGTCAGCGGCCTGCACCACGAGCTACTCCGCATCTACGGCCTCGATCTGCCCGTCATTGAATGGGCGGCGGAAGAAGGCATCGCCGGCGCCGAAATTCTACATCGCATTCGCGAAGCCACCGACAAACTCTTCGCCGAAAAAGCTGCGAGCTTCCCGCCGGAAGTATTTGCACTCGCCGAAAAGCGCATCCTGCTCGAAACCCTCGACCAGCTCTGGAAAGATCACCTCCTCTCGCTCGACCATTTGCGCCAAGGCATCAACCTGCGTGCCTACGCCCAGCGCGACCCGCTGAATGAATACAAACAAGAAGCGTTCAGCCTGTTTGAAGCCATGCTCAACCATCTACGTGAAGTGGTCATCGCGCGTCTCGCCCGTTTGCAAATCCGCATCGAGCTAACAGATGAAATCATGCGCATGCGCCCCCGCAGCGTGATGCAGGAAAGCCGGGTTGACCCGGCCTTCGCCGCCGAGCAACCTGCCCCAAGCGCTGCCCCGCTTCGTCTGGTGAAGCCTGAAAACCGTGACGCCACACAGCCCTCCAGCTGGGGCAAAGTCTCACGCAACGAGCCTTGCCCGTGCGGTTCCGGCAAAAAATACAAACATTGCCACGGCGCGATTTAACACGGGGGTCGCCATGAAAAAAATCTACAATTACAGCATTGTCATAGCATTAATGGCCAGCAGTTTTGCCCTCGGCAACGCCACCAAACAGTTCGACATCATGCCCGACATTACGGACGACATCACGCCATATGATGATGTCGACAGCAAAACCGAGGTCCCCTGCCCAGCGGCAAAAGATGCGCTCGTCGTGGTTGCCTTCGGCCAATCCAATAGCTCCAACCACCTCCAGCCGCGCATGGCGGATACCACGAAACAAGTCTATAATTTCTACCAAGGTAAATGCTACATCGCGAGCGACCCGATGCTCGGCGCATCAGGTCGCGGCGGCAGCATCTGGGTGCCCATGGGCCAAAAACTCGCCGCTGCCACACACAAGAAAATCGTCATCAGCAGCTTTGGTATCGGCGGTTCCACCATTCAGCGCTGGGAATACCCAAAAGACCTCGGTGGCCACATGGCCCGCAACCTGCACGACTTGCGCGACGTTTACCCACACATCGATTACTTCCTATGGATTCAAGGCGAATCTGACGTCGATGACAATGCGCCCGCCTATGGCGCAACGCTACTACGCCTTATCGGCGTCACCAAAAAATGGTTCCCGGACTCGCAGTTCGGCATCAGCAGCACCAGTTTCTGCGCCGACCGCATGAACACCGATATCACCGACAAACAAAAAGAAATCGCGACCACCACCCCAGGCGTATTCTGGCTGGGCGACACCGACCAGTTTCGCAGCGCCGGCTACCGCCGCGACAACTGCCACTTCGACGCCAAAGGCACCGAAGCCGTCGTCGGTGAGTTCATGAAACATATGATGCCGCTACTTAAGCCGAACGCTTCCTAAGTGCCTTCAGCATCCCGTACACGCTAATCGCCCCCCAGCAGCCCTCAAGGATGCAAACAGGCAAATTCCAATGGCTGGTGAGCGAAACCAAAATCGCCGTCGCGCCGAGGAAATTAAGCAGGTGAAACCGAAACATTTCCGCCTGCCACCGGCCGAGCGACACCATCGCATACGCATAGAGAAACAACACCGGTGCGGTGAACCCAATGACATCGCTGAGTGTCATATCCATCACCGCCCCCGCACCCGGTAGATGCGAAATAACCCCGCGACACTCACCGTCAGCCACGCGATATTCAACACCATTGCCGGCATATTCATTTGCGCACAAAGCGAAGTGATGATCGCGAGCGTCCCCACAATATTCATCCATTGGTAACGCGGCTGATTAGCTCTCATGCGTCCCGTCGAAAGCAGCAAATACGCACCGAGGTTAATCACCACCCCGATTAAACCAATCACCACCGCCATGGAGGCCAATGTCGGCACTACGCCGCCGCATTCTTATTACGCTCATCTTCGAGCGCTTGCTTCGCTTTCGGCGAAAGTTGGATATGAAGCTCGCGCAGCTGTTTTTCATTTGCGACATTCGGTGCCTGCATCAGCAAATCCTGCGCTTGCTGGTTCATCGGGAAGCAAATCACTTCGCGGATGTTCGGCTCATTCGCGATCAGCATCACCATGCGATCAACGCCCGGCGCTAGACCGCCGTGCGGCGGCGCGCCGTATTGGAAGGCGTTGAACAGTGCGGCGAAGCGATTCTCAACATCCGCACGCGTGTAACCCGCGATCTCGAACGCCTTCACCATGATATCCGGCTTGTGGTTCCGAATCGCACCGGATGAAAGCTCAACACCATTGCACACGATGTCATATTGGAACGCTTTGAGCGCCAGCAATTCCTCGTTGCTCCTGGCGTTTTGCAATGCCTCAAGCCCACCTTGCGGCATCGAGAACGGGTTGTGCGAGAAGTCGATTTTCTTCTCATCTTCATTCCATTCGTAATAGGGGAAATCTACCACCCAGCAGAATTTATATTCGCCGTCTTTGATGAGGCCGAGCTGGTTCGCCACTTCCGTGCGCACCTTGCCTGCGATCGTTTCCGCTTCAAGCTTCGGACCGCTGCTGAAGAACACCGCATCGCCTGACTTCAGGCCCGCTTTTTCTTTCAGCGCTTGATGCTTCTCTGGCGTCAAAAATTTCGCGATCGGCCCTTTCGGCTCACCATTCACATCATAGGCAATATAAGCAAGCCCCTTCGCGCCGTGTGATTTCGCGAACTCGATCATGTTATCA
>JBGAJE010000128.1:0-5032 GCA_044225085.1 Rickettsiales bacterium
CCCGTCTTCGCCAATACTTTCGTAATCGCCGCCGTCAACGACGTCTTCCCGTGATCCACGTGACCAATCGTCCCAATGTTGCAATGCGGCTTGCTACGGTTGAACTTCTCTTTTGCCATTTTATCCTCGTTACTAAGTAAGTGGTTATTGCGTGATGCGAGGCGCGGTATAGCGTCGATATGCCCGCATCGCAACAAAAAATCGCAAGGGTTGCACTCCCCGCGCAAGATGCTAGACAGCAGAGTATGCGGGTGTAGCTTAGTGGTAAAGCTCCAGCCTTCCAAGCTGGCTACGAGGGTTCGATTCCCTTCACCCGCTCCACTAGGACATATATGAGCCATAGCCACGCACATCACGGACATAGCCACGGTCATTTCACTACGCCAGAAGGCGCGGGTCGATTGATGCGACTGGCAACCTATGCCTCCGTGACGGTAGCAACCTTACTGCTCGCCGCAAAACTGTTCGCCTGGTGGCAAACGGATTCACTTGCCATGCTCTCCTCCTTTACCGATTCGGTATTTGACGTGGTGATGTCGATCGCGAACATGCTGGCAGTACGTTATGCATTAAAACCCGCGGATGATGACCATCGCTTCGGTCATACTTCGATTGAGGATATCGCAGGGCTCGCCCAATGCGCGTTTATTTTCGCCGCCATGGCGATGATTATTTTGCAGTCCGTCGAGCGTCTATCGAACCCCCATATGGTGCTTTCCGACCCGGAACTTGGGATAGGCGTAAGCATCGCAGGCATGGTGCTGACGGTGCTGCTCGTTTCGTTTCAAACCTATGTCACTCGGCGCACCCGCTCACTCGTCGTATCAGCAGATCGGCTGCATTATGTGGGCGATATTTTGTTTAATGCCGGGGTGTTGCTAGCATTTGTATTAAGCAGTTGGGGCGGCCTCACCTGGGCAGATCCGGCCATTGCCATCATCATCGCCGTGATCGTGCTGTGGAGCAATCGGGTGATTGGTATCCGAGCCTACCATAACTTGATGGACCGCGAGATGCCGGATGATGAAAAACAGACGATTCTCTCCATCGTCGATCACGAAAAAGATATTCGCGGCTATCATAAATTGAAGACGCGCTATTCGGGCATTAAACCCTTTATTCAATTGCATGTAGAGATTAACGCGTCGCTGAATTTCCGCGAAGCCCATGCCATCACCGACCGGCTGGAAAAGGCGATCCTCAATGCCTTCCCAGGAGCAGACATAATTATTCACCCAGATCCGGTGGAAGTGAAGGCGGAATAACCACCTTCCGCATGTTTCTGCGCAATAAATGGCCAAAATTCTTCTCTTTCTAGGTTTTGCTGGAAACGGGGGGAGGGGTGGGATAGAACACCCCGCATGCCACCGAAAAATCGTCAAACGCTTCCGCCCCCCCGCTCGCACAGCGGCAAAAATGCTACTGCCGGCTACCCTGCCGCAAGCAGCGGAGGTCATTGGGTCTATGGCTGGCATGCGGTCAATGCGGCTCTCGCCAACCCCGAGCGCCAGGTGCTGCGCATCATCGCCACCGAACCGAACGCGCAACGGCTAAAACTGCCGCGCAAACTTCCCAACCCTCATATCATGGAACCGCGTGATATTGATCGCATTTTAGGGACGGACGCCGTCCACCAAGGTATCGGTGCAGAAGTGAAGCCGCTCGAGCCCTACATGCTCGAGGATGTGATTCATGCAACGAGCGGCACGCTCGTGATTCTCGACCAGGTGAGTGACCCGCATAATGTCGGCGCCATCATGCGCTCCGCCGCGGCGTACGATGCGATTGCTGTCATTTTTCCCAAGGATCACTCCGCCCCCGAAACCGCAACGATGGCCAAAGCCGCCAGCGGCGCACTCGACATAGTCAAGCGCGTACAAGTCACTAACCTGGCCACTGCCATGCGCGAGTTAAAAGATGCCGGCTGGTGGATCATCGGCCTCGAGGGCGAGGCGACGACATTGCTGCCGGATATCAAACCAAGTGCCAAAATGGTGCTCGTGCTCGGCGCCGAAGGCAAAGGCATGCGCCGACTCACCGCCGAGAATTGCGACGAGCGGGCGCGGCTACCCATGGGCGAAAATATGGAAAGCCTCAATGTCAGCAACGCCGCTGCGATTGCGCTCTACCAACTCTATGTGGGCCGCCGCCATGCGTGAGGAAAAGCTGATCGACCTCGCCGCCCAAGCCATCGCCGCCGCACGCATCGCAGGGGCGGATGCGTCAGACGCCATCGCCGTATTCAGTGCCGATGTGAATGCAAGCATCCGCAATGGCGAGCCAGAAACAATCGAGCGGGCCGAATCCGCAGGCATCGGTCTACGCGTCTTCGTTGGCCAATCGGTCGCGACTTTATCAAGCAGCGAGCTTTCCGCCGACGCGATGCGCAATATGGCCGAACAAGCCGTCGCCATCGCGCGCGCGGCGCCTGCCGATCCGTTCGCCGCCCTCGCCGCAGCCACACAACTCGCCAAAAACTATCCGCTGCTGGAACTTGCGGATGACGAAACGCCCGGCATCGCCGAACTTCAATCCCTCGCCCGCCTTGCCGAAGACGCAGGTCGCGCCACCCCCGGCATCACCAATAGCGAAGGCGCGGATGCCAGCGCCAGCCGTCACACGATGGCCCTCGCCACCAGCCACGGCTTTAGCGGTCATTATACCGGCACACGCTACGCCATCTCCAACTCATTGATCGCAGGCAGCGGCGCCACCATGCAACGCGATTACGACTATGCGATGAGCACCCATTTTGACGAGCTCCCCACTGCCGACAGCATTGGCACCGGCGCCGCCGAACGCACACTGGCACGTATGAATCCGCGCAAATTACCATCCCAACAAGCCGTCGTTTATTTCGAGCCGCGCACCGGTCGCCAATTCCTCTCAGCCTTCGCCGGTGGCATTTCGGGTGCCGCCATTGCCCGCGGCACAAGCTTCCTGAAGGACGCACTCAACACCGCCGTCTTCGCCGATAACATTACCATCACCGATGATCCTTTGCGCCTGCGCGGTCTCGCCTCGCGCCCGTTTGATGCCGAGGGTATCAGTGCCACCCGCCGCGATTTTATCGCTAATGGCACCCTTACATCCTGGATCATGGATACACGGTCCGCCAATCAACTCGGGTTGCAAACCACGGGCCACGCCTCACGCGGTCTATCAAGCGCCCCACATCCTGCTGCCAGCAATCTCTACCTCCATGGCGGCACCCAAACACCCGACGAGCTTTTCGCAAGTCTCGGAGATGGTTTCTACGTCACCGAAACCATCGGCCATGGTGTGAACATGATCACCGGCGATTATTCCGTCGGCGCCAGCGGCTTTTGGCTCGAGAAAGGCAAACGCGCTTTCCCCGTCAGCGAAGTTACTATCGCCGGCAACTTGCGCGATATGTTCCGCAACCTCGTCGCCGCGAATGATCTCGAGTTCCGCTACCACATCAATGTGCCCACCCTCGCCATTCCCCAAATGACCATCGCAGGAAATTGATGCAAGCCGATCTGAGAACGCCAACCTTCGATCTCTACAAACGCCTGCTACGCAGCTACGTATGGCGTTACTGGAAGATCTTGTTGCTCGGGGTGATCTGCATGCTCGTCGTGGCTGGCACCACCGGCGCCCAAGCTTATATGATCAAACCGCTACTCGATGAAATCTTCGTCGAGAAAAATGCCTTTTATCTCACCTGGCTGCCCGTCGCGATTCTCGTGGTCTTCACCGTCAATTCACTCGCCGACTATGGCCAATCTATCGCCCTACGTTATGTTGGCCAACGCGCACTTTCCGATATGCAGGGCGATCTCTTCGCCCACCTCATGCATGCCGATCTCAGCCTATTTCACGATCAATCCTCTGGCCGCCTTATTTCACGCCTAACAAACGATATCATGCTCATGCGCCAATCGGTGAGCCAAGTCGTCACCGGCATTGTCAAGGAAGCGACCACCATGGTTGTCCTGCTTGCACTCATGTTTTTACAAAGCTTCACTATGTCATTGCTTGCCTTCGGCGTGTTGTTCTTTGCGATTCTACCAGTGATTCGCCTCGGCAAACGGATGCGCAAAATTTCCGATGCGACTCAAAGCCAGCTCGGCGACTTTACCTCGCAACTAGACGACACCTTCCAAGGGGTGCGTATCGTTAAATCCTACGGCCGCGAGCATTTTGAAACCACCCGCACGCGCGATACGATCCGCCGTTTATTCAAGCTTTATTACCGCGCCGCCAAAGTGCAGTCTGCTGCCGGCCCCATCATGAATCAGCTCAGTGGCATCGCCATCGCCGCCATTATTTGGTATGGTGGCTTTAAAGTATTTCATGGCGAGATGACGGCAGGCGCATTCTTCTCTTTCCTCGGCGCGATGTTGATCGCTTACCGACCCATCAAAGTCGTTGCCGGCCTCAATACGCAATTGCAAGAAGGCATGGCCGCGGCGGGACGCTTCTTCTCCGTACTCGACACCAAACCCGAAATTGCCGATCGCCCCGATGCCAAACCTCTCACCGTCACCCGCGGTGAAATTGCGTTCAACGATGTTACCTTCACCTACCAAGGTGGCAGTGGCGGCGTGCAGCATTTAAGTTTTACCGTCCCCGCAGGCAAAACGATTGCACTCGTCGGCGCCTCAGGCTCGGGCAAAAGCACCATCATGAATTTGCTGCTGCGCTTCTATGAAGCAGGCCAAGGCACCATCACGATCGACGGCACTGATATTCGCCACACCACCCTTGCCTCCTTACGCAATGCCCTCGCGCTCGTGAGCCAAGATATCGTGCTCTTTAACGACACGGTGCGCGCCAACATCGCCTACGGCAAGCTTGATGCCACGGAAGAAGATATCATTGCTGCTGCCAAGAAAGCTCATGCGCATGAATTCATCATGAGTATGCCGCAAGGCTACGATACTCCCATCGGCCCGCACGGCGTGAAGCTTTCTGGCGGGCAGCGTCAGCGTCTTTCCATCGCACGCGCCGTCCTCAAAAACGCACCGATTTTATTGCTCGACGAGGCCACCTCCGCACTCGACAA
>JBGAJE010000129.1:0-4909 GCA_044225085.1 Rickettsiales bacterium
GGGCGGTTAGCTCAGTTGGTTAGAGCGCCACGTTGACATCGTGGAGGTCGGAAGTTCGAGTCTTCTACCGCCCACCAGCCGTTTGGTTGGAACAACAACCATCTATTCTATTTGATTTTTAATCATATAAAATAGTTTTTATTTTTAACTCTTTCTACATTTATTTCCTATAACTTGCCTTACATGACCAGTGACGATCCTTCCAATTTCGCCGAGCGCGCGCGTCGCCGTGGGCGGCCCACAAAAGACCCGCAAACACTTTTGCCCGCATACCAAGAGTTTTTGGGTGCTTGGGAAATCTTGAAGGAGGCGTATTCGCCCGTGTTGGGTGATGATCCCTATTTTGTCATTAACAATGTTTTACAAAACCTACATTATCCTCGTACCGTTAATCAGGAAATGGTTGCGAACGCCTGGACAGCAATTCGTCAGGGGAAGCCACCGGGAAGAATTTTCGGTTTCTTATCAGCTCACCGAGATGATTTTTTTTATGCGCTTGATGCGCTTATGCTAAAAGCGCAATCCAGTGCCGTGGTGGCGGATGAAATAAAAGATCGTTTTTACGAATCGCTCGTCAAGCTGGTGACTGTCAACGCTAAGGGCGTCAGCTCAACGATACGGCGAAATATCAGTCACGCACCGGTAGAGATTAGCAGCCTTGTCTCTGCTTGGGATGCGCTATGTGCGGCCTATGACATGAGTTTTCGTCAGCAGGCTGAGATTCTTACCGAATTTAATGAGCGCCCTATTAACCCGGATGTGTTGGAAAAAAAATTGACCGCCCTTTATCAGGGGCGTAGCTTGATACTTCCTTATTTTACGGAGCTGGCACATCGCACTCAGAGTTTTTTTGACTTGCTCAGCCAACATGAAACTCAGCGACAATTACCTCTCGATTCAGCGGGAGAGCGACAAAAGGTTCTTGAGCATTTTGTTACCAAACTTAATGCTGCGATCACCCATCAAGAGGCGCAAGGCCGATGGGGTTAACAATTTTCATTCTTTAGCCACTCCGCTACATCCCGTGCTGCGTAGGTGAATATCGCATCGGCCCCCGCGCGTTTGATGGCGAGGAGGACTTCGAGCATAGCGGCTTTTTCATCGAGCATGCCGGCTGCGGCTGCGGCTTTGATCATCGAGTATTCACCGCTGATATGGTAGGCGAGCACGGGCACATCGCTGATGTCGCGCACGCGGGTGATGATGTCGAGATAGAGGCTGGCGGGTTTTACCATCACCATGTCCGCACCTTCGGCGAGATCGAGGGCGACTTCGCGCAGGGCTTCGCGCGCGTTGGCGGGGTTCATTTGGTAGGTGCGCTTGTCGGCTTTGCCTAAATTCGATTTGGAACCGACGGCGGCGCGGAATGGGCCGTAGAAGGCGGACGCGTATTTTGCGGCATAAGAAAGAATGATGGTTTGGGTGAAGCCCGCGTCATCCAGCGCGGCGCGGATTTCGCCAATGCGGCCATCCATCATGTCGGATGGGGCGACGATGTCGCAGCCTGCTTCGGCGAGCACGCAGGCTTGTTGGCAGAGGATGGTGACGGTGGCGTCATTCGCGACGTCGCCATTTGCACCTAGCACACCATCATGGCCGTGGGTGGTGTAGGGGTCGAGCGCCACATCGGCGATGATGCCGATATTAGGCACGGCGGCTTTCACGGCGCGGATGGCGCGGCACATGAGGTTGTCAAGGTTGAGGGCTTCGCTTCCATCCTCCGTTTTACGGTCTTGCGGAGTGACGGGAAAAAGTGCGATGGCAGGAATGCCAAGGGTGGCGGCTTCGCGCGCGGCTTTGACGATTTCGTCGATACTGAGGCGGTTGACGCCGGGTAGCCCATCGACCGGGGTAATGAGCCCCTGCCCTTCCTGCACGAACAATGGCCAAATCAAATCCTCTACACGAAGTGTGATTTCGGCGACCATGGCGCGTAGCCAGGGGGCTTGGCGCAAGCGGCGGGGGCGGATGGGAATATCGAGGTTTGACGTCATGCGCGGCGTCATAGCGCGCGGGGGGAAGAATGTCACCCGTTTATGCGCGGGCGGCGGCGGTTTCTTTTTGATTTAGGCGCTCGAGCAGCTCGGTGTGGTTCGCGGCTTGGTGGGGGGTTAAATTTGCGCTGCTATGATTATCATTGATGGCGTTATCATTCACGGAACCAAAGGCGCCACCCTTATATTCAGCCATTTCCTTAGTGTTGAGGCGTTGAAGCAACTGGGCGTGATTGCGCTGCTGCTCGGGGGTGAGCTCGATTTTATTTTCGGGCTTTTGGAGGTTTTGGAAAAATTTGTCGTAGAGGTTGCCGCCGGCATCCGTTGCCGTCCAGAGTGCGCCGAACATGGTGGTGGCGGCGGCTTCGCGCCAATAGTTGGTGAGGTATTTTTTGGCGTGATAGGTGAAGCCCTTGCCAACTTCGCCCGCCAACACTTGGGTCATCGGCCCGCCGGCAGCGAGGTAACCGGCGCGCTTTAGGCCGGCATAGGCGGAAATACCAAGGCACACCCACGGTACGCGGCGAAGCCAGAAACGGCCGATGCTTGGTTCGGCGGTGAGGATGGGGTAGCGTAGCGGTTGGTCGTTATCTTGTGCTTTATCGCGGTCAGTGACGGGGCTAGCGGGTTTGAGGGCGACGACTTGGTAGCCATTCTCCGCACTTTGGGCGATGACGGGGCCGGGTTGTTGCTCCTCGGGCGAATTGTAATGGATCGCGCCGGGGCCACCGACGATGTCATCGGGGCCGTTTTTAAGGCTGTTCGGGTGGCCTTTCCAGAGGCCGCGGCGGAGTTGAACATCTTTGAATAAACACTCGGCGAGGAGGAAGAATAGGCTGTAAGAGAGCGTCCAGACTGCGGCGTTTTGGGCGAGTTTGGCTTTGGGGTTGAAGACGACTTCCTTCACTTGCTTGAAGTAGCCTTTGATCCCGGGGTAGAGCGCCTTGTTACGCACGGGAGCAGCTTCCGGCGAGGCAACGTAGGCGGCGTTCATGAAACCGAGCACGAGTGCGGCGATGGGGGTGGAAGAGCTTTCCGCCTTCCAATTGATGCGGGCGGTTTCCTTGACGGTTTGCCACCAGTTTTTGGTTTCGTTGATGGTATCTTGTTCGGTGTTTTTTTCGTTCAGGATGCGATCATGGACGTTTTTCACAATGCCGCCGACGAAGCGGAACAGGGTGAAGCCCATGGCGATTTGTACGGCGGCGTTCATCGGCGAATTGCCGACACGCATCATGGTGCGGCCGAGCACGGCTTTGAATTCGCGTTTTTCCATCGCGCCGGTGGCGGTGTTAAACTCTTTGTAGAAATGCTCAAGATCGGCCGCAGGGAGACCGCCCTTTTTCTGGCTGACGGCGTTAGTGAAGGCTTGTACGCCTTCGGGCTTGAGGCCGAGTTTTTGGCCGACGGCGCTCATATAAGTAAAAGCGTGCTGACCGAGGGCCATCATCGCGCCATAGGGAATAGTGGCGAAGGTGGCTCGGCCGAATTGGTACGCGAGGTAGCTGAGCGGGCTGCGCTCTTTCATAAAATCCGGGTGGGCGTAGAACCAGCGGCCTAAGCGGGCGGCGCGGGATTGGTCAAGCGGCGGGGCAATGGGGGTGGGTTGAACCTGTTGGGGGCTATGCACCACGGGCATGGAGAGTGCCGTCATCCCCTCCTCCGCCACAGCAGGCTGGTCCCCCTCCACGGGTGGCAGTGGGGGGCGGTGAGGCTTATCTTCCTCGATGTTCTGCAGTGACGTGGGCATCCTATGCTCTTCTGGTTTTTCTTACCTATGAGATTAGCACATGCCTCCTCGGAGAAATGTTACAGTTCAATGAATTTTGACTGATTTTGTTCGATTTTTGTGCGACGCAAAATAGGAGTTGTGCTATAAAATTAAGGAATCATGCGCTTTCTCCCGTTCTTCGGCAAAAGCGGAAAATACGACAATGAAAACGATGTGTTATGGGCGATAAAGCAGCAGACCTTCTCCAAGTTGCCAATGCTCTCAATATGGCCACTGTTGGCATTGGACATCCTAACCCCGATGGTAGCGGTGGCGTGGTCATTACTCCCCGCCGCGATCTTTATGTGTTCACGGCTACCCATGTGGTGATGAACTCCAAAACAGGCGAATTTTATGGTACCGTATTGGCGGATCACCAACATTATTATTACCTTCGTGACGCGAATGGGCATATCGGTTTTGCGCGGCTTTTACGCTATAACCCCTATGGCGCTTGCAAAACCATCAAAGTAGATGTTCCACGCGAAGACACTGCGATATTAGAAGTTATTCACCCGAACCATCCTGATTTTCCTATCGTGCGCATGCAAATGGATCGGGGAGGCTATATAAAATCTCTTCTGGGAATTTCACCTTCTGCAGATGATGCCGGAAAATTTGAAGTGCATCCTATCTCAGCTGCCGCTATCGCTGAACAACTCAAAACATTACCCAGTGACCGGCAGATTCAGAACCTCTTTATGACGACGGGCTATCGCCAAGTGGATCACGGTAAAGTTTCTGCGATTGGTGGCACATACTGGCGCCGCCCAGCCGAATTCAGCTTAATGGGCGAACGGCTGCCCACTATCGAATACGATCTTCTGAGCTCTACCCCAGTTCCTAAAAACGATGTTGTCCTTAAAGGCTATTCCGGGGCTTTTATGTTGGATATCGAGCGTAAACTTCCTATTGGCATTCACACTAATGGGAGAGCTTTAGAGCCGGTGCTTTTATCAAATGGAAATTACCGAATTGCTACGGGCAACGCTACGCCCATTAACGATAGCATTGTTAAGCTTGCTGAAATTGAAAGTGCAAAAGCGCGCAACCAAACTTTCTCCGTTACGACTGATACCAAAAGTTGTACTCCAGGCGTCAATGAGTGGATTGGTGATCTTACCACGGTGGCGCCGGATGCGTC
>JBGAJE010000130.1:0-4880 GCA_044225085.1 Rickettsiales bacterium
CTCAAAGAACTGGCATCTCGAAGACGACTACGTGGTTGCAAAGATAGACAGCGGTATTGCAAAAACCATATGGGATATTTTGGAAGAAAACGAGGAAACAAAAGGTCAAAGCACTCTTGGTTATGACGAAGATAGATTGCGAGAGATCGCCATACCGGTTGACCTTCTAAAACAACTCAACCAATCCCCCGAACTTTTTGCCAAAGTAGCAAAAGGCTTTCCTTCCATAGCACACCGCTTAGCTGCTTTTAATGAACAAAAAATGTATGAAAGCGGGACAGTTAGTGTAGCTAAACAATTCGCACCCGAAACAATTCCATCTGCCTTAGCTTGGCTACATCAAATCACAAAGCTCCAGTGGCGTGTGGAGGCTAATTCACCAACATTAAAGGCAGACACAAAAATTTCAGCCTACATGCCATCGCAGGAAGAGTTTGAGCGCGTTCGTGAAATTCTTGAACAAAACAAGATACGATTTAGTGTCGATACTGATGCAAGAACAGTTAACCTAGAATTAGGCAGCATAGTTTTTGCGTATAGACCACCTGAACGCTTTATACGGGTGCAAACGGTCGAACTTGTGGGCAAAGGCGCTAATAAAGGCAAGGCTGCATTAAAATGGCTGAAGCACCACGGTGAAAAAGCACCAGACGAGATACTGAAAAACGCCGAGTGGCGTGTAGAATATAGTCCACCTCCTCATCCTGATCAGCGAGTTTGCGCAACAACGGTTAATGTAACCAAGGATACATTCGCGCCGACGATAGAAGCCCTAGATAAATACTTTGAGCCATTCGGTCTTACGTCTTTGGGCTACGTTGCCGATCCCGAAAAGCCAAGCGAATTCACCTATGCGTTTCCAGTGGATGCAGTCGTCGCGGCAAACAAAAACTTCCCACTTCCCAAAACGGGCCGCAAACGAGGAGAAGAAGACTAAATCGCCTTCTCCAGCTCCGGCAAAATCGTGAACAAGTCCCCCACCAGCCCATAATCCGCGATTTCGAAAATCGGGGCGGACTCATCCTTGTTGATGGCGACGATGACTTTGCTTTCCTTCATCCCCGCGAGGTGCTGGATGGCGCCGGAAATACCCACCGCGATGTAAAGCTCCGGCGCCACTACCTTGCCCGTCTGGCCCACCTGCCAATCGTTGGGGCAATAGCCCGCATCCACCGCCGCACGCGACGCACCCAGCGCCGCACCAAGCTTATCGGCAATCGCATTGAGCAACACGAAATTTTCCTTCGAGCCCAATCCACGTCCGCCGGAAACCACCACCCGCGCCGCCGTCAGCTCCGGCCGGTCGGACTTCGCACCATCCATCGACACAAAGCGCGACGTGGCCGCGACCGGCACACCCGGCACTTCCACCACCTGCGCATTTCCGCCATCGCCCACTTTATCAAACGCCGTGGTGCGCACCGTAATCACCTTGATTTTATCGCTCGATTGCACTGTCTCCAACGCATTCCCCGCATAGATCGGCCGCACAAATGTATCCGCACTCACGACTTGCGTAATCTCTGAAATTTGTTGCATGTCAAGCAGCGCCGCCACCCGCGGCATCACATCTTTCCCGATGGAGGTTGCTGCAGCCATCACATGCGAATAGGCATCCGCATATTCCGTAATAAACGGCGCAAGCTGCTCGGCAAGCGGGTGCGCATAAGCCTCCTCATCCCGTACCGAAACTTGCGAAATACCATCCAACTTTTTCGCCTGCTCAAGCACACTCGCAATGCCATGCCCAGCCAGCAGCAGGTGAATCTCCCCACCGATTTTTTTTGCGGCTCCAACGGCAGCACGCGTCGCCGCGCTAAGGTTTTTTCCGTCATGTTCCGCGAGTACGAGAATGGTCATGAGATTACCTTCGCTTCATTGCGTAATTTATCCACCAGTTCCGCCACATCCTTCACCTTGCCACCACCTTTGCGTTTGGGCGGTTCGGTGACGCTCACCACGTTCGTGCGCGGCGCTACATCCACACCCAGCTCGGCGGCCGTCAGCGTCGTCAGCGGCTTGGAACGTGCTTTCATGATGTCCGGCAGTTTCGCATAACGCGGTTCGTTCAAGCGTAAATCGGTGGTGATCACAGCCGGTAGCTTCACCGCAATCGTCATCAACCCGCCATCCACTTCGCGGGTAACGACCGCTTCCTCGCCGGAAATTTCAACTTTCGATGCAAACGTCGCCTGCGGCCAGCCGAGCAATGCGGCGATCATCTGCCCCGTCTGGTTCGCATCGTCATCAATCGCCTGCTTGCCAGCGATCACAAGTTTCGCATCCTCTTTTTTCGCCACAGCCGCAAGTAATTTTGCTGCAGCAAGCGGCTCAATCCGCCCATCGGCGCTAATCGCAATCGCCTTATCTACGCCAACCGCGAGCGCCGTGCGCAGCGTTTCTTCAACCGCTTTTCCGCCGATGGAAACGGCAATCACTTCCGTCGCAACGCCCTTTTCCTTGAGGCGAATCGCCTCCTCCACCGCAATCTCATCAAACGGGTTCATGCTCATCTTCACATTGGTGAGCTCCACCCCCGAGCCGTCCCCCTTCACGCGGATTTTCACATTATAATCAACGACGCGTTTGACCGGGACCAATATGCGCATAAGCACTCCTTTGCTGAAACGAGTGTGCGTGTTTTTGCATTCAAAAGCAAGCCGATGCAGTGCGGCGCAGCAAGTGGCTCTGGGCCTCACACCGCGCTATTCTAGCAATAACTAGCGGGCATTTTATATAAAATCGGAATGGTTAATTTGGCTCTAGGGCTACTTTTTTATAAGGAGCAAAATCACCAGCACCGCAATCGCGCAGCCTTGCAGCGCCACGCGTGCGACCATCATTTTATTGCCATACTTGCGGTTCGCTTCGCCACCACGCGCCATCAACCCAATGCCGATGATAAGTACCACCAGCGTCGCGAGCATCAGCCCAATAAGCAGCACTGCGCCCATGCCACCCATTAGGCGACATTCCCCAAGCGGCGCGGATTTTTCAGCACATACGTGCGGCTGCAATAAGGGCAGGTAATGCTATTATCCTGATCCGTATCGATATGCAGATAGACTTTAGGATGGCCAAGCGGCCCGCCGCCACCATCGCACGCCACTTCGGGTTGGGAGACTTCAAGCGTTTCAAACATAGCTATTCCTATGGGCAAGTGAATGACGCGAATTTGCGCTCACCTAGGCAAAAAAGCAATGGGTTTTAATAGGCCAGAAAACGTGATTAATTCGCAAACACGAATCGCGTGCTGCCATTTGTTTCAGCTGGCGCACTTTCAAAACTTACATGGCGGACGGAATCACCAACCGGCTCCGCCGCCACAACAGGAGTCGCATTCGGCGTCGCATCCGCCACGCGCACCGGCGTCGCCGACTGAGGCTGCGGTTGCGGACGAATCACCAATACATCCGAACGGCGCGCCGTATTCGCATCCGAAATCTTAATGTCCCGCACATGGTGCGTGCTTGCAATCGGCCGCATCACCGGCTCGCTGTGCGCAGCCATCACAGGGCGTGCCGGCGTTTCAGCCGGCGCCGTCGTCGCCGCAACCGCCGTGCCGGTGGAACTCGTCCCCGCCCGCGCCGCCGCTACTTTCGCCACAATCCGGTTCCAGCTACGCTCGATCTCACCCAGATATTGCTGACCATAAACCGGCGTGCGCGAGTGATAGGCCGCCGTCGCTTTGATCCAATCACCCAGATCCGCATAATTATCGTGCAAAAACTTCGCGGCATAGGCCACGTTCGTGCGCGGGTCGAAGGCCTCATCCAAATTCGCAAACGCGCGCGGATGGTGCTTCAAATTCACCTGCATACAGCCGACATCGATACTCTCATGCCCCTGCGACTGGAAACGCTGCACCTGCGCCATCGCTTCTGCTTTGCTATCGTAATAATAGCCTTTGCCATCGACATTCACCGTCCATGGCCACGGCACATTCATCCCAAGGCCACTATGCCAGCGGCCAGATTCCGTCGTCGCGATCGCCGCAAGCAAATGGGTCGGAATACTATTGCGTTGTTCTTCCACTGGGAAATACTGGGTGCAAAGCTTTGCACCCTCTACTAATGGGTCCGCCGCCGCGAATGCTGCCCCCGGCATAGCCAACGCCACCGAAAGCGCCACAGCCCCCAGGGCCTTTGTTATTGATTTTTTGGTGTTTCCCGTCTGCATCATGGTTAATTCTAGCAAGCCCTATGCCGGGACACAAAAGAAATAATTGTGACAATTGCACCCCCTTGATTTATCATAGGAACATTGCATCCGCTGGGAGTTATTCGTGCATCGCACTGAAATTCAATGCCATTCCCGCAAAAATGGCTTCACTTTGCTCGAAATGGCGGTGGTCATCACCATCATCGGACTGCTGATCGGGGGCATCGTCGCCGCTCGCGGCTACCTCAAGGCCTCCCAATACACCAGCATGATGAACGAGGCGAAATACTACATCAACGCCTTCGACCAGTTCCAAACCACCTACAATGCCATCCCTGGCGACATGTCCGGCGCCTCTGGCTACTGGACTAGCATCGACCATGGCGGCGGCGATGTTCATAATGGCGACGGCAATAGCGCTATCCGCAGCTCCACCACCTGCCCTGGCACGTGCAACACCGCCGAAATCTTCTATACTTTCGAGCATCTCGCCGATGCGAAATTAATCGCCGGGCATTTCACCGGCCTTAGCTCCGGCGGTGCCGGCACATTCTACGCAAAAGCAGGGGTGAACGTGCCAACCGCTATCATCACTGGCGTCACGTATATGTTCGACCACCCCGACGCATTCGATGGTAATGTCAGCGGCGATGCGCTCTATTTCAATGGCATTTATGGCCATGTGCTGCGCATCGCGGGCCTCACCACCACCGGCAATG
>JBGAJE010000131.1:0-4819 GCA_044225085.1 Rickettsiales bacterium
CAGTCCCTAAATTGACCGAGCACAGCCAGCACATCCTCTAACGGCTGCTGAATATGGCTGGCGGCGGAAAGATACACGGTGATGCGGCGGTCAATCGGTGTGGGCATCTTGGCTTTGACGTCCGCACCGAGGATCGGCGGGATCATGGTCACCGGATAGTCGCTCACGGGCGCGTACTGCACTTTGAAGAACGAGGTGGCGATCCGCGCTTCGGCCTTTGGGAAAAAATATCCCAAACGCATGCGGTGTTCATTTGGGTTATAGCTGCCGAGGTCAGGGAAGGCATAGCCCAGAAATTTGCTCTGCTGGTCGAGCGTCACCAGCGGCACACCAAACAGGTACGCGATTTGCGCGGACACCATATCGTAATCGGAGATGACCAGATCGGGCTTCCCGAATTGGCGTTCGATCAAGCCGCAGGCTTTCCAGAACGAGATATTGGCTTCGGGCAGGGCGTTACGCGGCTCAGTGGCAGTCGCCTCGAAGTCCAAGCCGTACGGCGTGGTGTGCATGACCGGCACGTAAACCCGCGCGTTGGTCACCTGTGGATAATAGTGGCTGAAAAATTGGTAGCTCTGGTCATTGGTGATGAGGATCACCTGATGCCCACGCGCCAGCAGCCCTTCCAAGATAGGGCGCTGACGGGTGCTGTGCCCGAAGCCGAAGCCACAAATGCCGAGTACGATTTTCATGTCGGGTTAGGTTCCTTTGCGCTGGCTGACGGTGATCTCCAAGCCCAACAACCGCAGCAGTTTGCTGACGTTCTGGATGGGAATGAAGCAGTGGTCGAAGTACCAGTTTTCGGTGGTTTTATACTGAAGCCGCTTGAACAGGACGCTCGGAATTTGCACCGCCAGCGTCTTGAGGGTGCTGCCGATCACCCTGAGCCGTCCCATAAAACCGGGGTTGGCGCTTAAGGCATATTTCGCCTCGAACTGTCCGTTGGCTGATGCCCGCTTAAGGATGTAACGCATGGTCATTTTTTCCGGCGGCACCCAATGGTAGACGCGCAAATCCGGCGAATACAAAAATACGGGTGCTTCTTCGGCTTCCCATATCCGGCGGAATAAGCCTGTTTCTTCGCCCATGCCAAGCTGGTTGCCTTTCATCCCCGCGCTGGATTCAAACCCACCGTATTTTTCCAGCGTTTCCCGCAGCCAGATCATGTTGGAGCCGGAGAAGAATTCGCCTCTTCGTAAGTGGCGCTGAACATCACCGCGTGTGCGAATCTCGTATTTATCCAGCCACCAATCGGGCTTGGGACTGGTATAGAAGGGATGGATTGGCCCGCCCACGCAGCGCAAATTGGTCGGATTGGCGGCGATCAACTTTTGCGCTGTTTCCAACCAATTACTTTCGGCTTTGGCGTCGTCATCCAAGAAGGCCACAAACTTGCCCTGTGCCGTTTGCCAGCCGGTATTGCGCGCCGTCGCCAAGCCTAAGTGTGTTTCATAGAGGTAGCGCAGATTAGCATGTGCGGGCAGCATCGATTGAACCGCCTGCGCTGTGCCATCGGTCGAGGTGTTATCGACTACGATCACTTCGTAGCGGTCAGACGGCAAGGTTTGACCTAAGGCGCTCTCGACGGATGCCAAGAGATGATCAAGGCGGTTATACGTGCAAATAACGACTGAGAAATCCATATCAGCCTGTGATAAAACTTGATTGATGATGGTGTACCGCTTGGAACTGGGTATAGTATAACATCCTATGCCTAGACCACGTGAATAATGTAACTAGCAGGGGTCTAGCAGCGGACTTATACTCCTCGAATATTTAATAATCAGTTAGATGAAAATGACATGAAGGGAAACCAAGAATGCTTTACGGTGCTGCTTATTATCATGAATATCAACCTTATGAACGGCTGGCCGAAGACATTCGCCTGATGCGCGAGGCTGGCTTGACGGTTATGCGCTTGGGCGAATCGACATGGTCAAGTTGGGAACCGGAAGACGGCCGGTTCGAATTCGCGTGGATGGATCGGGTCATCGACGCGCTGCACGAGGCGGGAATCAAGGTGATTTTGGGGACACCGAGCTATGCGATTCCGGCGTGGCTGCACCGCAAGTTCCCCGAAATCATGGCGCAGTACGAACGTGGCAGCAAGGCTTATTACGGTGCTCGCCAGAACATGAACCATGCCCATCCGGCCTACCGCTTCCATGTGGAGCGCGTGGTTCGCCAATTGGTTAGCCACTACGCGTCGCATCCGGCCATTATCGGCTATCAGGTCGATAATGAAACCGGCAGCGGCCTGCTGTTTAACCCCGATGTCTTCCAGAAATTTATGGATTACCTCAAGCAAAAATTCCAATCTGTGGATCGCCTGAATGAAGTGTGGGGACTAACCTACTGGTCACACCGCTTGGGCGGCTGGGATGATCTGTGGACACCGGACGGCAACACCAACCCCGGTTACGACCTCGAATGGCGGCGCTTCCAAGCCACGCTTGTCACCGATTTGCTGGCGTGGGAAAAGAACATCGTCAAGGAATATGCCCGCCCTGACCAATTCGTGACGCAGTGCGTGGTCGGCATGCACGGACGCGCTGAGTCGGATGTGTACGACATCGCCCAAGAGATGGACGTTCTGGCAATGAATCCCTATCATGTGACGCAGGATGGTCTGAACCTCGCCTTAGGTGAGGATCGCGTCTTTGGTGCGCCGGAATGGATGGCGCAGTTCCAGATTAGCAATCCCGGCGTCTGGTCGATGTCCTTGGCAGGGGATTTCGCGCGGGGCACCAAGCAAACCAACTTTCTCATCACCGAACTGGATGCCAACAGCATCGGTGGATCGCACTGTAACTATCCCAATTACGATGGACAGTGGCGTTCGGTGGTTTATTCTTTCATTTCGCGCGGCGCGAATATGGTCGAGTACTGGCACTGGCACACGCTGCACTACGGCATCGAAACCTATTGGGGCGGCATCCTCAACCACGACCTTGAGCCGGGTCGCTGCTATGCAGAAATCTCGCAAATTGCTCACGAACTCCAAGCGCATGACGCCATCTTGACCGATCTCCAGCCACAGGAGGATGTGGCCTTCCTCTATTCACAGGACAGCAAATACGCGCTGGAATTCATGCCATCGCTGCCGCAGGTCGATAACGTGCAGCCTGATAAAACGTCTTACCGCCGCACCTTTGACGCCTTCTATAAGGGCTTTTTTGACGCGCGGGCGCAGTGTGTCGTGCTCCACGAGGAACAGAACTTCGAAGCCTATCCGGTGCTGGTCGTGCCATCGCTGTATATTGCGGATGACGGCTTCCTCGAACGCCTGACGCAGTATGCCGCCAACGGTGGGCATCTGCTGCTGACTTTCAAGAGCGGTTATGCCGACGAGTTCGCCCGTATCCGCTGGCAGCGTGCGCCCGGCCCGCTGCGTGAAGCCGTCGGCGCGAATTACAACGAGTTCTCCAATCTGGTGACGCCGCTGCCGCTCAAATCGGTGCAACCGGATTTCATCCTTCCCGCCGACGCCCGTGCCACTGGTTGGGCAGATGGTTTGCAACTTGAAAGCGCGACCGCTCTCGCCGCTTACGAGCATCCGCACTTCGGGCGCTTTCCGGCAATTGTCTCAAAGCCCTATGGCAAAGGCCGAGTCACTTACTGTGGCACGCTCCCGAATACGGCTCTCAGCAAGGCGCTGGCGCAGTGGGTCTTGGCACAAGCAGGCATCACCTCGCCTTTCGCGGATTTACCAACCGTGATTCGTGCCTCAACCGCCCGTGCCAAATCCGGCGAAACGCTCACGTTCTACACTAACTGGTCATGGGATACGCAGCAGGTTCCAGCAGCCTTTGGTGGCACCGATCTTATCAGCGGCACATCCATTCCATCCGGCGCATCATTCGAACTCGGCGCGTGGGATACCCGCATCATAGTGACGACATAAGAATTTTATGTTTCAAATGGTAGGGGCAAGCCGGCGGCTTGCCCCTGCAACCCTCTCTGCATCTGTGCGAAGCCTCCCGTGGGACAGCGGTTCAATTTTTTGCTGTCTTGTCCTATACTGATAATCGTAAATCACAAAAACACGGCCCCGTTGGTAGTCGTGGGCGCGTTTCCCCGTCGAAATGTCCGTATCCGTCCTTTCTGGAATGTCCGGTGGTGCAAATTAAATTTGCCTACTTGCCGGAAAGGACACCCTCATGCGATTGACCATTCTCTTTGATCCACCCTATTGGATTGGCCTGTTAGAAGCCGAGTCCGATGGCCTGCTGTATGCCGCACGCTACATCTTCGGCGCCGAACCATCGGACGCCGAAGTCTATGCATTTGTGCAGCGTGACCTGATACCCTTGATGCGTGCCATAACGGTCGGCATTCCTATCGATGACGACTCAAGCTCGCGTCACATCAACCCCAAGCGGATGCAGCGTGTCATGCGGCGGGAAGTGCTGCGCGAAGGCATCTCCAGCAAAGCACACGAGGCGATGCGCCTGCAAATCGAGGCCAATGTACAGGAACACCATGTCATCAGCCGCGCTGAACGGGATGCTCAACGCCAGCACAAACGGGAGATCGCCGCCGCCAAAGCCAAGGCCAAACACAAAGGTCACTGACGCTTGCCAATCCCCGCTGGGACTGGCTACACTCGTGCTTTCGTTCAGCCTTAAGGTCATACTATGCGCATTGTTCTTCAACGGGTTACCAAAGGCAGCGTCACAGTCGATCAGCGTGTGACGGGTTCGATTGAAAATGGCTTCGTCGCTCTGGTCGGTATCACCCATGCCGATACCCGAGCCGAAGCCGATTTACTGGCTAAGAAAACCGTCAACCTGCGCGTCTTTGAAGATGCCGAGGGCAA
>JBGAJE010000132.1:0-4798 GCA_044225085.1 Rickettsiales bacterium
GCGTTCCGTCGGTGCGCTGCTGGATGGCGAGCTGACGGGCAATGCCGCCATTCGTTTCCTCAGCCAGCATGATTTGGGGATGTTGACGCCCCATGTGCTCGCCGGGGCAGTGGATGCGGTGATGGCGCGGATGGTGGGCTTCCCTATGTTCCCCGATGCACTTGATTGCTGCGGTACGGGCGGCGACGGGCGCTCGACCTATAATATCTCGACGGGAGCGGCAATTGTGGCCGCAGCACGCGGGGTGCAGATCGCAAAACATGGCAATCGCGCTGTTACCTCGCAAAGCGGCTCGGCGGATGTGCTGGAAGCGCTGGGGGTGAACACCCATATCGCGCCGGAGCAGGCTGCAAAAATGCTAGAGAAAATCGGCATTTGCTTTTTGTTTGCGCCAAATTTCCATCCTGGGTTTGCGCGAGTGGCGTCGATTCGTAAGGCAATCGGGCGGCGAACATTATTCAATTTGCTTGGGCCGCTTTGCAATCCTGCGCGGGTGAAGCGGCAATTGATTGGGGTTTTTGCGGCGGAACATTGCTCGCTGATGGCGGAGACCGCTAAACTGCTCGGCCAAACGCATGTGATGGCGGTGCATGGGGAAGATGGCACGGATGAGCTATCCATCACCGGCACCACGCATGTGGTGGAGTTAGTGCGTAATGAGATCGTTTATTCCGCTATTCGCCCGCAGGATGCGCAATTGCAACCGCAGCCTGGGCGGGCGCTGGTCGGCGGCAATGCGAGTCAAAATGCCCGTGCACTGCGCGATGTGTTGGATGGGCTGGCAAGCCCATATGCCGATGCGGTCGCGCTCAATGCTGCCGCGCTATTCGTGATCGCTGAAAAAGTGCCGACGTTGCACGAAGGAGTGCTCCTCGCCCGCAGCACTATCGCGCGGGGTGAAGCCAGCCGTAAACTCGAGCAATTGGTGAATGAGAGCAATGACTGATACCCTCGCCGAAATCTGCACTAAAAAACGCGCGCATATCGCCAAGCAAAAACAGGCGGTGCCTGAGGCGGCGCTTTATGAATGTGCGTTGCATGTCACCCCGCCGCGTGGGTTTCACGCCGCACTGAAAAAGCAGGTGGCGGCAGGCCATATCGGCCTGATTGCCGAGGTGAAAAAAGCATCGCCTAGCAAAGGGCTCATCCGGGCGGATTTTAACCCAGAAGTGCTTGCGCGCGCGTACCAGGATGGCGGTGCAACATGCATTTCGGTGTTGACGGACATCCCGTATTTTCAAGGGGCGGATGAGTATCTCATCGCTGCCCGCGCGGCGGTGGCGTTGCCGGTGCTGCGCAAGGATTTCATGCTCGAGCCCTATCAAATCCTCGAATCCCGCGGTTTGGGGGCAGATGCGATCTTGCTCATCATGGCGGCATTATCAGACGATCAAGCAAACGAACTGGAATCCCTCGCCCGTGAGTTGGGCATGGATGTGCTGGTTGAAGTGCATGATGAAGCCGAGCTCGAGCGGGCGCTGAAGCTCACCTCGCCGCTCATCGGTATTAACAACCGTAACCTGAAAACCCTTGAGGTTAGCCTTGCTACTAGTGAAGCACTGCGTCCACGGATTCCGGCGGACTATACGGTTGTTTGCGAAAGTGGTATTGCCACGGGGGCGGATATCGCGCGCATGCGCAATGCCAACATGCACTGCTTCCTCGTCGGCGAGTCGCTGATGCGCGAGGCGGATGTTGCTGCTGCTACCCGCACATTGCTTGGAGGTTGATATGGACTGGCTACAACATAGTGTCATCATCGCTGGGTCGTCGTTTTTGATCATCGACGTCGTCGCGCTTTTCTGGTTCATCTTCGCATGGCTGGGCTATGCGCGCTATGCCACGTTGCATTACCACAAGCGCCTTAACCTCATTCGCATCATGGACGATATGCGCAGCCGGTGGATGCACCAGGTCATGCACCGCGAAGTGCGCATTGCCGACGCCACACTGATCGGCAACATCCTGCACACGATTTATTTCTTCGCCTCAACCTCGATCCTCGTCCTGATCGGCCTGTTTACCCTCCTCGGCTCACAGACGCAGGGGGTGCAAATGATTCATTCCATCCCCTTCGCGGCGGATTCTACCCCGCTCACGTTCGAAATCAAAACCTCGCTGCTGATCCTCATTTTCATCTACACGTTTTTCAAGCTCACCTGGTCGCTGCGGCTGTATAATTACGCCTGCATCGTCGTCGGCGCCGCACCGATGCCGCACGATACTCACGTCAACCGGCAGGATTACGCTAAACGCGCGGGCAAGCTTATCAGTAATGCTGGGCGGCATTTTAACATGGGCCTGCGTGCTTATTACTTCGGCATGGCGGTGCTTGGCTGGTATTTCAACAGCCCACTATTCATGGCGATGACGGCGCTGGTGGTCTATGTCGTCTACCGCCGCGAATTCCGCTCCCATGCGGTGAATGAGCTTATCGCCATCGACCCGAAATAGCGTTACTCGTCGCCGTCATCCTCTGCTGCCGCACTCCATGGGCGCTTGCCTTGCCACTCGGCGCTGGTTTCAATGCGCGTTCCGCCATCCTCAAACCACACGGCGGTGACGTTGCTTTTGGCCAACGCCGCGCCGCCGAGCACGGTCGTGTTGGTGCTGCATTTCACATCTGCAAAGCCGGTGACTACCACCTGTGCATGACGGCAGTCATCGAGCAGCGCCGCTGCATCATAGGGGAAAGCAACCAGCTGCCCTTTCACTCGCGCCACGCAGCCGAGCTTATCGCAGCGCCAATTGGGTGGGCCCGCAGGCTCGAGCTCCTTATGGCCCAACCCGTTGGCCCATAGCTCAGGCAGCATGGAGGTTACGCGTCCGCGTGCGAGTACATATCCCTCATCCGTATTGAAGGCGACTTGCTTGAGGTTGCCGCCGACCAGCATATCCGGTGGGTGGGTGAAAAGCAGCGTTGCCACGCCGAGCACCATCGCGATGGAACCATACACCCGCACCCGCGTGCGCCAGAGGCAAACCCACACGAGGCCCAGTGCGAAGAGCGCCACGCCATACCCCGGAATCGATGGTGAAAAAAGCTGAGCATGGGGAAAGCTCGCGATCCATTTCGCAATGCCCATCAGCGCCATGATGCCATACTTCATTAGCCATAAGGCAGCATGCTGAAGCCCAAACGGCAGGAGAATGAAGAATAACGCCACCGTTGGCATCAGGAACAAGCTGACAAGCGGCGTCGCCATCATATTCGCGAAGACGCCGTAGGGTGACACGTTGTTGAATTGGGCGATGACGAGTGGCGTCGTTGCTGCCTCGGCCACCACGCTGACGAGGAACATGGTTGCGATCAGCCGTAACGTGCGTTGGAGGCGGTTTTGTTCCAGCATCGCGTGCGGTGAGAGCACCGCGGCTTCTACCAACGCGATAATCGCCAGCGTCGCCGCGAAGGAGAGCTGAAAGCCCGGATCGAGCAAGTTCGCCGGGCTCACGGCCAGCATGATGAGTGCGGTAATGGCTAGCGAACGCATCGGGTCCACTTGTCGGCGGAAAATCACGGCCAGTAGGACCAGAGTGATCATCACATAGGCACGGATCGCCGAAACAGGCAGGCCGGTGACGAAGAGGTAGATCGTCACCAGCACCAGCGTCACCACTGCCGAAAAGGATTTCACCTGCGGCCGATATTTCAACCGCGCCGGAAGTAACAAAAGCCCGAGCATCCGAAGGGTGACGAAAATCACACCCGCAATCACCACCATATGCTCGCCGGAAATCGCGATGATGTGGTAGAGGTTGCTCGCGCGCAGATTGTTGTAATCCGCTTCGGTAATGGCGCGCGCATCGCCGGTGATGAGGCCTGCTGCCACACCGCCAACGCCCGTGCCGAGCGTGGCGATAATATCCTCTGTCACCTTCAGCCGCCAATTCATGAAACGGCTCGCAAGCCCGGGCTCTGGCTCCGGCGCCACCACCACCCATGGCGGCAGGCCGTAGCCCACCGCGCCGAGATCACGGAAATAGAAGAAGCGGGCGAAATCGAACCCGTGCGGCAGGGCTGGGCCCATCGGCGTCATCATTCCCGCCATCATTTGGATTTGATCGCCGATCGCTGGCAGCGCGAGGTCGGAATCCTTTTTCAGCCGCACACTAAGCCGTACGCGTGTTGGCGTTTCTTCCGGCGCGAGATCCTCAATTTTCACTTGGTCGAGAATAATCCGCACGCCGTGCTCGGTGCGCTCAATATCGCGCACGGTGCCGGAAACGGGCCGCGGCTCGAGCGATTCATGGAGTATGACTGGGTGGTGACGCACCGTCAGCACATTCGCCCATGCCGCGCCGAGGGCGATCAGCAGCAATGCCAACATTAGCGGCAGGGCACGCTTGCGTAGCAGCAATGTCAGCACCAGTATCGCCCCGGCAATCGCTGGGAGTAGCCATGGGGCTGGCTCCTCCGGCAGACCCCAATAAATACCGATGCCCGCGCCGAAACACACTGGCAACCACAGGAAATGGCGCGTCGCCTCCGCCTTCCACCACCGTTGAATCGCTGCTATCATGCGTGACTTCCCCCGAACCCCTGCTATAACACCGGCAAAATAGCATCACTGACGGAATATGCCATGAAAGTTATCACTCGCTTCGCCCCCTCGCCCACCGGCATGCTCCATATCGGCGGCGCGCGCACGGCGTTGTTCAATTATCTCTATGCGCGCCATTGCGGTGGTGAGTTCCGGTTGCGGATTGAGGATACGGACACGGCGCGCAATTCGGATGCGGCGTATCAGGCGATTCTCGACGGGCTGAAATGGCTCGGCCTCACCATCGACGGCGAAAT
>JBGAJE010000133.1:0-7596 GCA_044225085.1 Rickettsiales bacterium
CCCCGTGTGCGGAGGAAAGGCTCATTATTCGGCCGTCCAGCCGCCGTCGATGGAATGGGTCGTGCCGGTAATGTTATCGGCCGATGGCGAGCAGAGGAATAGTGCCAGCCCACCAATTTGCTCCGGCGTGGTGAACTTCATCGTCGGTTGTTTGGCTTCGAGCAGTTCCTCTTTCGCCTGATCTTCCGTAATGCCTTTTTTCTTGGCATTATCGACAATTTGTTTTTGCACCAGTGGCGTCAATACCCAACCTGGGCAAATCGCATTGGCAGTGATACCCAGCTGCGCCGTTTCCAGCGCCACCACTTTCGTCATCCCCACAATGCCGTGTTTCGCCGCCACATACGCCACCTTTTGTGCCGAAGCGACAAGGCCATGCGCGGAAGCGATATTGATAATCCGCCCCCATTTGCGCTTCTTCATGCCCGGCAATGCCGCCTTGGTCGCATGGAACGCCGCGCTGAGATTGATCGCGATAATCGCGTCCCATTTCTCATCGGGGAAATCCTCGGTATTCGCCGTAAACTGAATCCCCGCATTATTAACCAGGATATCAACCGAACCAAACGTATCCTCCGCCTGTTTCACCATGGCGGCAATATCGGCGGGTTTGCTCATATCCGCGGCCGAATAAGCGGTTTTTACACCGAATTTTTTGGCCGTATCGGCCACTACCTTATCAATTTCGGCCTTATCGCCGAAGCCATTGAATAATATGTTAATTCCTTCCGCCGCAAACGCTTCGGCTATGCCGAGGCCGATACCGCTGGTTGAACCCGTTACAATCGCTGATTTACCTTTGAGCATATAAACCTCCTGTGCCGCTTGTTGATACCCTCAGCCGTTACCCGAGGCAAGCATAGGAATGCCATATGGATAGGATGTAATATTTCACCCCAACCACCCCATTTTGACCGATTTATCAGCCCAGTTAACCAATCGTTAAGATTTTAACGGATATAATGAGGGCTGAACATTAACCACGCTCAGAGCCGCTTATGCCATTTGATGGTAACGGACATCTTATTATCACCGGCGAGAGAGTGTCTCTTGAGGAGATGCTTCGCGGCCTAGAGAAGCCAATTGAAGGCCAGCGCCTTCATAATGGCGATCTCATCGCAAGCCAATCGTATGAAGTACCCGCGAGATCCGGCGAGCCTGCCATGAACATTCGGGTGGAGCATAACGCCGCAGAAAACGTCGCCAAGTACGACCCCAAAGCAGAAATCAAAACGGAAGAAGTGCTATCGATTGAGGCTAAATCACCCAAAGAGGCACAGGCCATCAAAGCAAAGTTAGAAGTTGCCGGCTATAAAGGAACCGTCGATGGCACCACACTGACAATCTCTGGTGAAACTCACCCAGGCTTTAGTCGTACCGATATTCCCAAAGCCGTCGATGCTCTCGGTGGTGAAGCACATAAAGTTGCCGAAAAAGAACAACGCCTACACGTTTCCGGGGCTACCGAAACAGGCCGTGTTACCGTTACCCAAAGCAACATCATGTCGAGTAACGACAGAGGTGTTCAAGCTGATTTGGGCGCAACGGAATCACGCTCAGTCACGCGAATTCAAGAATACCAGCAACCAACCTTATCGCCGCCCACTGCCGATGGCACCCAAAAAGCCACCGGTAAAACCGCCACCTTCGTCGAGATTAAACCGGAAGCAGGCCGCGCAGGTGCTGAGCAAGTTGCCCAGACACTCCAGGCAAAAGGCTTCACCAGCCACGCAAACAACAACCGTGCAAGAATATGGTACGGCATTAAATTATCCGATCACACGCAATCAGCCGACGCGATGCGCGCACTTCAGAGCACCGAATTCAAGGCGCAATCGAAATCGGGCGTACTAACTTTTGCCAGCGAAACCGACGCACAAAAAGCCCAAGCATTTTTAGCTGAAAAAGGTATCACCGGCGAACGCAGCTTCCGCGTCATTGCACCGGGCTCCGCCGCCGAAGTCGCCACCGCATTGGAAGGCACCCACATCACCCCCGCTGCGGCTGAAAGCGTCAAAGCCGCCGCCGTAGAAATTCACACTCCCGATCAGCAAAAAGCAGCAGAACTTTGGCGCGACAAGCGTCCGTTACAAGTAGCGACTGCAGGAACACAAGCACAACCCCAACAACAGCAACAATTCCATGATGAGCGCGGCGCTGCTGCGCGCGAAGCCCAAGCCAATCAACAAGCAGGCCGCACGACCACTGCGCCAGAGCCTAAACCTCAGGGCGAGACGATGAGCACGGAAAGTGCCAACCGCACCACCCCCGCACAAGCCGAGATGGACCCACGCCGCGCCGCGATGATGCGCGCACAAGAAGCACAACGTGCGCAGCAAGACGCCCAAAGAGCCGCCATGCAACAACGCCAGGCACAATTCGGCGGCGGCACACCTGCGGCACCCAGCGCCCCCGCGCCGGAAGTCGTCGCGCCATCACCAGCCCCAGCCCCCGAACCAGTTCAAACCGCAAAAACCCAGCCCGCACCAACGCCTGCAGAAAAACCGGTAGCCACGCCTACTCCTCATGCGCCCGAATCTGTTGCTCGTCCTAACTTTGCGGTAGCAGGTAATGAAATCGCGCAGCAAGCTGTCACCGCAAACGCCGCCCATCTCGATGCAAACTTACGCACGGCCGCCGTCCATGGCGAACATGCCACCAGTGAAGGCGAGCGCGCAAGTGGCAAGAAAACGCTCAAGGAACATGCCCAAGGCAAAGTAGGTGCTGCCTTAGCCATTGGCGGGGTCGCTTATGGCATCGCCCATTCTGGTGCTGCAAGCGCTGCTACATTAGGTGAAGCCGCTGCAGATGCCGGCGTTGCAGTGGCAACAGCAGTGGTGCCATTTGCCGACACCGCGCAGATGCTTTATGAAGGCAAATCCAGACCAGACGAAATTTTCCTTTCAGCCATGGGCAATATTGTAAAGCCCGTGGGGATTGCAACCGCTGTAGTTGGTGGCGTGATTGTCGCCACTTCGCAAGAAGGTGTCGCCACCGAAACCGCCGCCCAAGCAATGGCAGATCGCACCACCGCTGCCAACGCCATCACCGCGAAGCTCGCCGCCGATTCCAAGGCCGTCATCGATGGTGCCTCCGAAAAATCCGGCCAGTTTTATGACCATATCGAAGCCCTCGCGCACCACAACCCTGAGAATACAAACCTGCAAGCGCTGCTCGCACTCAAACAAGATGCCGATCGTGCACAAGCCGCCGTTCAACATACATCCGACGCCTCCATCGGTGTCGATCGACGCGCACTTGGCAAGCGCTCAGGCGGATGCATCACTCGCCAACTTTATCAAAGCGGCCGATGCCGTCGCTGCTGTGCAAAACATCACCCGCGAGTTCGATGGCATGAACATCGCTGGTCGCCTCGACGAAATGAAACAAGCATTGCGCGGCCCCGAGCAACACGCTCCCACCGCCCCCCAACAAGCCGCTCCTGTGGTCTCCACCCAAGCGGCACCGCCGACAGCACCGACTCCTCCTGCCCAATCAGAGCACGTGCATGATGGTGGCAACCTAGTCGATGGCTTCACACCTCCCCCATTCCCTCGCCAAGTAGCCCAAGCACAAGGCGCCAGCGCCTCACGCGGCTGATAATCCACTAGAAAATCCTGAATTACCCAATAAAAAACGGCGGCTGAATTGCTTCAACCGCCGTTATATACGTCCGAAACGCGACTAGTGCGCTGCCGGAGCAGTTGCACTACCAGGCGCCGCATCCTGACGCTGAATTGCATGGCTATTACGGTTGAGCTGACGGTTCATATGGCGCTGCTCAGCACGGGTGATATGCCCATTATGCGCCGCCTCGTCCGCCGATAACTCCTGCGATACACGCGCATCACGCGCCTGATCACGCGCTTCCTGACGCGCGTTGATCGTACCGCTTGCCGCACCCGCATCCGTACGATTTTGCTGGTTGCTAAGGCGCTGATCGATCTCATTCACGCGCGGGTGGCCGGGAACATCCGTCGTCGTGGTGGTTTGCGCCCACGCACCTGCCGTGATCGCAAGCGAGGCAACCGATACTGCTAACATCTTGGTAAAACGTAGTGCCATGAAAACCTCCTATGGTCGTTGTGAATGGCAATTCCGCTATAGGCCCACAACCTGACGCCGAACTGAGGCCGATATAAAAATCCGCTACGGTAAATTCATGCAATTGAGATCAAATGGCGCACATTGCGCCTTCGCGACCCACGAAATGGCGCAGCTCGCCAAAATTCCAAGTAAAAAAGAAATCAGAACCATCCACATCACATGGTGGCGATGAACCATACGGTTTGTTTGCATAAACATAAATCCTCCCTCAATGATGGAGACATCCTACCGGCAAAAACAAAAATGGATTTGATGATAATCAAGTAAGTGGTGGCTCGGGGGGCCTCCGCCTCATCGCACTAACCTACTGATAGGGAAGAATGGATGATGGCTTGGCGCTAACCGATACCCCCGTTGTTACCCCGTTTTCACGTTGCACCCCTCGCCTGCACGAGAGGACTTAACCATACACAGACGAACGCAGAAACACAAGCTAGGCTGTAAGGTCACGCGGGATTGAACCCGGGGGTGGGTCTCAATTTTTTGGTATCACGCGAGTCATGGATGGGGGGCTACACCCCCATTCGCCGCCTAGTGTAGTCATCCCCATTTCCGAGTCGCTTAATTTTCGCACCAATTTTAAAAAACGTCAGTCAGTAACTTCAGGCATGCAGCTTATGAGAGAGCTACGAGGCAGTCTTTTTCTTTGTCGTTATAATCTCATTAGAAACATACCGACGGCGTAAGTTTATAAGGCTGCCGTTCCTTTTTGTAAGATACTCGGAGCGCTTAAGCGGGCTTTCAAAGATGCTGATGCTCCTTACATGCGCGTCATCTTCTGAGAATTCCGCTATATGCAGAGCAGTAACAATCCCACCATTTTGTTCGGCAAACCGCTCAATGGCGCTTCTAATTGTCGATTTCCACTGGGTCAGCTTGGGCTTGAGTTGCGCCCGCAGCTTATTATGCACTTCACCCAGCGCCTCAATGTACTCCCGGGTGAGGGTCGCCACATCGAGTTTTTCTGCGCCTATAGCCTCAAGTTCATCCCTGATGCTTGATTTGAACTTGGGGTCTTTTTTAATCAAATTGATGTCTACGTTTGCCGTTACCGCGTGTCGTAAAAATCCCGGGTCTTCTCCATCTGGTTTTATACCATCAATCCATGAGCTATGAAATGTGGTCCCATGCATTGGCAGGCCCGTGTGCTGAGAATAATTTCGTAACGCTTCCATGAACCGGTAGGAAAACTGTTCATCGTATGCGTTGTTTCTGGCCTGATTGAAGCTTTTTGTTAATTCCGCTTCGAGGGAGTTAAGATGATGCGGGGTATGGTCAAGA
This sequence comes from Rickettsiales bacterium, assembly GCA_044225085.1. Classification (GTDB taxonomy): domain Bacteria; phylum Pseudomonadota; class Alphaproteobacteria; order Rickettsiales; family UBA3002; genus QFOX01. The sequence continues at coordinate 5,389 of JBGAJE010000133.1, forward strand.
TAGGACCTGCACGTGTGCAGGAGATTAGACAGTCGCCGTGTAAAGCGAAGGCGAGCTTCTTGAATAGTTTCATAAGATTCATGGCTCAGAATCATAGATTGTAGCGCGGACTGAAGCAGCTCCATCTCTAGTTCCATATAGTTTTGAACAAGACAGTCCCATTCCTCCTCAATGCGCAAGGTCTCCATCACACCTTTCAATGAGGCATGAATAACAGCAAACTCTATCGCGCTAATTTATATTCCTCTGTTGCGGTTTCCAAGGAATAATTGCCGAAGGTAATAAGCCACTCGCTTCCCCTATGATGGTGTTGTGGGAGGCGGAAGCTGAATAACTCTGCGTAGCTGATGAATTTTGGGGATGCCATACTCTTCAACCATAACCTCCAGAGTCGTGGCGTCCTCGGAAAGAATCATAATCGCTGGTGATTTTGGGTCTCCTATAAGCAGGCTCCTGCCTGCGGAATAGCCGTCTTTGCTATTTTCGTATGTAACCATAAAGAAGCAGCCGTTTTGTGTGATTTTGTAAGTAATCGTACGGTCATCGTGCGTTTTGTTGTCGGCAAATATCGCTCCCAACAAGCCCGCAGTGCTGCTATCTCGCGGAGTTTGGTACGAGCCAGTACCGCTAATTGTACTGCCATCAGATCTAAATGTAATGATACACTTTTCATGCGTCCATTCTCCCAAGATAGATTGGGGGCGTTTAGCAAGAGCGTGACCTGCCATCGCATAAAAACGGCTGTAAGGAACCGCTTTTTCCAAGAGTTCCTTTTCCTTGGCTTTTTCATTTTCAGCGACTTCTTTTAACCGCACGTAGACATTATCTACACGGGAGTCATACCCTTCAATTCCACGCGCCACATCACAGTGCTCTCGCGCCTCCTCTAGAAAGCCTGCCTGAAGAAGCTTGTAGGCCAAATTACTCATGGCCAATGTCTCACCTTTATCGGCGGCTTTTTTATAGGCTGCGACAGCCTTTCCATCCAAATCGTTTCGGTCGTAGGCAACGCCCAAATTGTTCCATGCCATTTGGCTTAAGGTGTTGTGTGGAATCTTTAGGTAGTGGAATAGGGACAATTGGGGTGAAGCAGGCTCGCGATTTTGATAGGCAAGGCCCAGCGTAAATCGCGTATCGGTATCTGCCTGATTGAGGGTAAGCATGCGCTCGCGGGCGCATACACTTTCTAAGTCGTTATCATCGAAAATTAGGGTAATGCCGCTTAAGAAGCGACGCTCATCTTCTTCACTAGCAATCAAGCTTCTCAGTTCTTCGAGTTTGCGGGAAGCTTTGATGTTGTCCTTGTTTTTGCGGTGCATGACGACCGCTGAATTAACGGAATTCATTTTTGCTGGATTCTCGGTGGCAATTTCCGAGATTTTTTCATGGATGCTCGCAGAGGCCGTATAATCTTGATAATGAGCATGTGCCGCTGCTAGCGATTCCAGCAGGCGGACATGATTGGGTTCTTCTTCAGCCAGGTTTTTTAGAACTTCAATTTTTCCGCCCTCGGCGTATTGAATTTTTGCAGCCTCTAATGCGGCCTCCCATGCAATTTTGTTTTCCTGTGTATTGTGTGGCGATGTATGCAGTGCCGTTCTAATTGCATCAATTGTGGCTTCATTACTGTTGCGGAGCACCGCCAAGAACGCGGCGAATTCGTATTGGTGAAACTCCCATGATGGCTGGGGGGTCAACCATGGGCCATCATCATCCTCGGCCTCTTCTGGTTTTGCCGGAGCATCGCCCGTAGTGGTAGCCATGGCAATGGCTGTTTTTGGTTCAAGCGATAGCAGCATTCGGTCTAAGGTATCGAAACAGCGAGATGGTTCTTCGCGACTGAAATAAATCCTTTCGATATTCCCTTGCAGAGTGCCGGGCTCGCGCACGCCATCTTCTAGTAGGATGATTATGTTGAATCCCTTGCCTAGAGCAACGCCGATTTCCTGAATAATCCAGTCGGAAGTCTTCCAAAGCAGTTTCTCTTTTTGAATCTTCAACGATGTGCCAAACCGAGACGGCTGGACGTTCTCGTCTGAAGTCACGCGCTCTTTTTTCGTGCAAATTGCAATAAGAGTGTTCTTTCCATCAAAAATATCCAGCACCTTATCGCCCACATCGCGTGCTTGTGGCTCACGGGCATTACCCCAGTGAAAACTCGGATGAACCTTTGAAAAGGTCGTTAGATGGTCAAGAAATACTTGGACA